>NZ_JASGBX010000009.1:0-228315 GCF_030053335.1 Pantoea sp. EABMAA-21 | reverse complement strand
TTTTACGTCCGGAGACGCTGATATCAATCCTGCGAGTGCCCACACAGATTGTCTGATAAATTGTTAAAGAGCGGTGCAATCAGCGCCTTAAGCTGCTGTTGCGAGGTGGCGTATATTACGCTCTCCTCCTTCAGAGTCAAACACTTTTTTCAGCGTTTTTCTCCGGCGGGGTGAATTTCTTCACTCCCTGCTGAGCCGTCTGCGTTGCCGCTTTGCCGTCTCAGTGGTGGCGCATTATAGGCAGGTTCTGAGGAAGCGCAAGGGCAATTTTCAAGTTTTTATTCGTTCGCTTGAAAATTGCACAAAACCGCCTAAATCAGCCCTTTTTAATGCGTCCAGGCAGCTCTGACAGGCTGTTAAGCACCCAATCTGCTGCATTTTCGCCTTCAGCGGTGACCGGCTTACCAGTACGCACCAGCACTTTCGTGCCCACACCTGCTGCTGCAGCTGCCTGCATATCTTCTATTTTGTCACCTACCATATAAGAAGCAGTCATATCGATGTTCAGATGCTTCTGCGCAGAGAGCAGCATACCCGGCTGCGGCTTACGGCAATCACATACCTGGCGATACTCTTCTACAGTTGCATCTGGCAGATGAGGACAGAAATAGATGCCATCAAGATCGACATCACGATCCGCCAGCGACCAATCCATCCATTCGGTGAGCTGCATAAACTGGTCTTCGGTAAACATGCCGCGCGCAATACCGGACTGGTTGGTCACCAGTACCAGCGCGAAGCCCATCTTCTTTAGCACCTGTAACGCTTCAATGGTGCCATCGATGAATTCAAAATTATCGATTTCGTGAACATAACCATGATCGACATTCAGGGTGCCATCACGATCCAGGAAAATAGCGGGGACTTTATTCGACACGTAGAAACTCCTGCTGCAAATAATGCCGCACAGTATCGCATGATTGCATATATAGAGAGAATGGCAGATTGAATGACTTCGATTGATTTAGCCGTCTGGATGCCTTAACATCCATCCAAATTTCACGCAGCGCAATCGCGTGAAACCCGATACACCACGGACAACGCAACACGATAACTATTAAACTAATGATTAAACTCGAAAACATTACCAAAGTGTTCCAGCAAGGTTCACGCACCATTCAGGCGCTTTCCAACGTCAGCCTGCATGTGCCTGCTGGACAGATTTATGGCGTCATCGGTTCTTCCGGTGCCGGTAAAAGTACGCTGATCCGCTGCGTTAACTTGCTTGAGCGTCCAACATCAGGACGCGTTCTGGTTGATGGTCAGGATTTGACTGCCCTCTCCTCCTCAAAACTGACGCTGACACGCCGTCAGATTGGCATGATTTTCCAGCACTTCAATCTAATGAACTCACGTACCGTAGCCGGTAACGTTGCGCTGCCGCTTGAATTGGGCGACCTGTCACGTGAGCAGATTAAAAACCGCGTAACTGAACTGCTGGAGTTAGTTGGACTGGCGGACAAGCACGACAGCTGGCCTGCGAATCTTTCGGGTGGACAAAAACAGCGTGTGGCGATTGCGCGTGCGCTGGCCACGAATCCAAAAGTTTTGCTGTGCGACGAAGCCACCAGCGCCCTCGACCCAGCAACCACGCGTTCCATCTTAGAGTTACTGAAAGACATCAACCGCCGTCTGGGGATCACTATTCTGCTGATCACTCATGAGATGGATGTGGTGAAACGCATCTGCGATCAGGTTGCTGTTATCAGTAATGGCGAACTGATTGAGAAAGACAGCGTCAGTGAAGTGTTCTCACATCCTAAAACGCCACTGGCTCAGCAATTCATTCAATCGACGCTGCATCTGGATATCCCAGACGATTACCAGCAACGTATGACACCGCAAGCCACAGCTGAAAGCGTCCCGCTGTTGCGTCTGGAGTTCACCGGCAAATCAGTAGATGCGCCGCTGCTGTCAGAAGCTGCTCGTCGCTTCAATGTGAATAACAACATCATCAGTGCCCAGATGGATTATGCCGGCGGCGTGAAGTTCGGCATCATGCTGGCCGAGATGGATGGCAGTGAAACAGACACACAGGCAGCGATTGCCTGGCTGAAAGAAAATCATGTGAAAGTAGAGGTACTGGGTTATGTCTGAAGCGATGCTGTGGTTACTGACGCGTGGCGTCTGGGAAACGCTGATGATGACCTTCGTCTCTGGTTTCTTTGGTTTTGTACTCGGCCTGCCCGTCGGCGTGCTGCTGTATGTCACTCGCCCAGGGCAAATTCTGGCCAATGGCACACTCTATCGCGTGCTCTCAGCGGTGGTGAATATCTTCCGTTCAATCCCCTTCATTATATTACTGGTGTGGATGATTCCTTTCACGCGCATGATTGTCGGCACCTCCATTGGTTTGCAGGCTGCAATCGTGCCACTGACAGTCGGCGCCGCACCTTTCATTGCGCGCATGGTCGAGAATGCGCTGTTAGAGTTGCCAACCGGTTTAATCGAAGCCTCACGCGCGATGGGCGCGACTCCCCTGCAGATCGTACGTAAAGTGCTGCTGCCAGAAGCCCTGCCTGGTCTGGTGAATGCCGCTACAATTACTCTGATTACGCTGGTCGGCTATTCCGCCATGGGTGGCGCGGTCGGCGCAGGTGGCTTGGGTCAGATTGGCTATCAGTATGGTTACATTGGTTATAACGCCACTGTGATGAATACTGTGCTGATTTTGCTGGTTGTTCTGGTGTATCTCATTCAATTCTGTGGCGACCGCATTGTCCGTGCTGTGTCACATAAATAAGTAAACAACATCAATAGTCCTCTATTAAGGAAGGGATATGTCTTTCACATTTAAGAAGATTGCCGCTGTGGGTGCTCTGATTGGCGCAATTGCGCTGGCAGGATGCGATCAGAAAGCTAAAGACCCAAACCACATCAAAGTGGGTGTGATTGTCGGTGCTGAGCAGCAGGTTGCTGAAACCGCAGTGAAGGTCGCTAAAGAGAAATACGGTCTGGATGTTGAGCTGGTGACCTTTAACGATTACGTGCTGCCGAACGAAGCATTAAGCAAAGGCGATATCGATGTTAACGCCTTCCAGCATAAGCCTTATCTGGATCAGCAGATCAAAGACCGTGGCTATAAGCTTGTGCCAGTGGGTAACACCTTCGTTTATCCGATTGCTGGGTATTCAAAGAAAATCAAATCATTGGATGAACTGCAAAACGGTGCACAGGTTGCGATTCCTAACGATCCAACCAACCTCGGTCGTTCACTGCTGCTGCTGCAGAAAGTCGGCCTGATCAAACTGAAAGATGGCGTGGGCCTGCTGCCAACCTCTCTGGATATTGTTGAGAACCCTAAAAACCTGAAGATTGTTGAGCTGGAAGCGCCACAGCTTCCACGTTCACTGGACGATCAGCAGATTGCGCTGGCGGTGATTAACACCACTTACGCCAGCCAGATTGGCCTGACACCTGCGAAAGATGGCATCTTTGTCGAAGATAAAGATTCTCCTTACGTGAACCTGATCGTTAGCCGTGAAGATAATAAAGATGCGGAAAACGTGAAGAAATTTGTTCAGGCATATCAGTCTGATGAAGTTTCTGAAGCCGCGAACAAAATCTTCAACGGTGGTGCAGTTAAAGGCTGGTAATTTTCGCCTTTGATGCCATCCAGGGCGGCTTCGGCCGCCCTTTCTTTTTGCTGACTTGTTATTTAATCCCGTCCTTGTTTCAATAACGCCACTTTTTACTACTGAGGATGTTGCCATGCGTTTTTTACCGCTCTGCTTGTTAGCATTGATGCTAACCGGGTGTGTCCGTGAATATCACCCAATAAGCAGTGCTCCCGCCCGCCCGCAACCATCATCCAGCGAACCAGAACGTAAGCCTGCTCCACGTCCTGCACCGGTAAAAATTTATACCGATGCCACCGATCTGGTCAGTAATCCGTTCCGCGATCTGGGCGAAGTCTCTGCCGATGATTGCCAAAGCAGCAGCCAGGATTCGCCACCGAATATCAATACCGCGCGTAAGCGCCTGCAGATTAAAGCAGCCGGGATGAAAGCGAACGCGATATTGCTGCATAAATGCGAAATCGTCACCAGCACGCCGGGCTGTTATCGTCAGGCGATTTGCCAGGGCTCAGCACTGAAAGTTTCCAATCAATGAGTGATTTTGCCTTTGCGCAAATCGGCGTCATTCGTTCGCCGTGGAAAGAAAAATTTGCCGTACCGCGCCAGCCTGGGCTAGTTCAGGATGGCGGCGGCGAGTTGCATCTCCTGCCGCCTTATAATCAGCCAGAAGCGGTGCGCGGGCTTGAAGCCTTCAGCCATCTTTGGGTGCTGTTTGTTTTCCATCAGACCATGGAAGGCGGTTGGCGCCCAACCGTGCGCCCTCCTCGCTTAGGCGGCAACGCACGCATGGGAGTCTTCGCCACCCGATCCACCTTTCGCCCTAACCCCATCGGCATGTCGCTGGTCGAATTGAAAGGCATTCGATGTGAAAAGCAGCAGGTGATTCTGCAACTCGGTAGTCTGGATTTAGTCGATGGCACACCGGTAGTCGATATCAAACCCTACCTGCCGTTTGCTGAAGCCCTGCCCGATGCCCGCGCCGGCTTCGCGCAGAGCGCACCGGATGCCACCATGCCCGTGCGTTTCTCTGCTCTGGCGCAAAACCAAATCCAGCAGCAGAACAACTATCCCCATCTGGCACGTTTTATCGCTGACGTTTTAGCGCAGGATCCCCGCCCCGCTTACCGTAAAGGTGAAGCGGAAGATCGTGAATATGCTGCCTGGCTACTCGACTTTAACGTGCGCTGGCGTATCGATGAGATCGGCACAGAAGTGATCGCTCTCGATCCACGCTAAAACAAGCTTTTGAGTGAATGATCTCGCTGGTACACTAGCCGCCAGAAAATTTTTTGTCCGTGTCCTTCCGTACAACTGGAATCGTAATCAATGCGTACTACTCAATATCTGCTCTCTACTCTGAAAGAGACGCCATCCGATGCGGAAGTGATCAGCCACCAGCTGATGCTGCGCGCCGGTATGATCCGTAAACTGGCTTCTGGTCTTTATACCTGGCTGCCGACCGGTGTTCGCGTGCTGCGAAAAGTTGAAAACATCGTACGCGAAGAGATGAACAACGCGGGTGCGATTGAGATCTCCATGCCGGTGGTTCAGCCTGCCGATTTATGGGAAGAGAGCGGCCGTTGGGAGCAGTACGGCCCAGAACTGCTGCGCATTAAAGATCGCCACGAGCGTCCATTCGTGTTAGGTCCAACTCACGAAGAAGTGGTCACCGATTTGATCCGCAACGAGCTGAGCTCGTACAAGCAGCTGCCGCTGAATCTGTATCAAATCCAGACCAAATTCCGTGACGAAGTGCGCCCTCGTTTTGGTGTGATGCGCTCACGTGAGTTCATCATGAAAGATGCATACTCCTTCCACACCTCACAGGAATCCTTACAGGAAACCTATGATGCAATGTATCGCGCTTACAGCCAGAGCTTCAGCCGTATGGGGCTGGATTTCCGTGCGGTGCAAGCGGATACCGGTTCGATTGGCGGTAGCGGCTCTCACGAATTCCAGGTGCTGGCGCAGAGCGGTGAAGATGATGTGATCTTCTCCAGCGAATCCGATTACGCCGCTAACATCGAAAAAGCCGAAGCACTGGCGCCAGCGGGCGAACGTCCGGCTGCGACTCAGGCGATGACGCAGTTCGCGACGCCAAATGCCAAAACGATTGCCGAATTGGTTGAGCAACATCAGATCCCGGTAGAAAAAACCGTGAAAACGCTGATTGTGAAAGGTGCGGAAGAGAGCGGCCATGCGCTGGTTGCCTTGTTGGTTCGCGGCGATCATGAACTCAACGAAATCAAAGCCGAGCATCTGGATATCGTTGCCTCTCCGCTGGAGATGGGCAGCGAAGAAGCGATTCGCGCCGCCGTTGGCGCAGGTTTTGGTTCTATCGGCCCGGTTGGTCTAAGCATGCCTGTGATTGCTGACCGCACCGTTGCCAAGATGAGCGATTTCTCTGCAGGCGCCAACATTGATGGTCAGCACTTTGCCGGCATCAACTGGCTGCGCGATCTGCCAGAAGCGCGCGTAGAAGATATCCGTAACGTGGTTGAAGGCGATCCAAGCCCGGATGGCAAAGGCACGCTGCAAATCAAACGTGGTATCGAAGTCGGTCACATCTTCCAGCTGGGTACCAAGTACTCTGACGCAATGAAAGCGGCAGTACAGGGTGAAGAGGGCCGCAACCAGATCATGACCATGGGTTGCTACGGCATTGGTATCACCCGTGTTGTCGCCGCGGCCATTGAGCAGAACCATGACGAACGCGGCATCATCTGGCCAGCCGCGCTGGCACCGTTCGAAGTGGCGATTTTGCCAATGAACATGCAGAAATCGTTCCGTGTGAAAGAGTTGGCTGAAGAGCTTTACAGCCAGCTGCGTGCCAAAGGCATTGATGTGATTCTGGATGACCGCAAAGAGCGCCCAGGCGTGATGTTCGCTGATATGGAACTGATTGGCGTGCCACATACTATCGTCATCGGTGACCGTAACCTCGATAACGAAGAGATCGAGTACAAGTCGCGTTCATCCAGCGAGAAGCAAATGATCAAACAACACGATATTGTCGAGTTCCTGGCAAAAGCGCTGAACAAGTAAGACTAAAACGCCTCCAGCTGGAGGCGTTTTTCATTGCACTTTTCCCCGCATCGCTTTCACATTACTGCGCCGTGATTTCCCCTCGAGCCGCCGCTCTTTAGATGCACGCGTGGGTCGTGTCGCCCGCCGGGTTTTTTCCATCGTGGTTAACTCACGAATCAGATTGATCAGCCGCTGCAGGGCCGCCTCGCGATTCATTTCCTGGCTGCGATACTCCTGAGATTTGATGATCACCACGCCTTCTGTCGTAATCAAATGGTGGCTCGCAGCCAATAGGCGTTCCTTGTAGAACGGTGGCAGCGAAGAGGCATGGATATCAAAACGCAGATGGATAGCAGTAGACGTTTTATTCACATGCTGCCCGCCCGCACCTTGTGCACGAATGGCACTGAGCTCGACCTCGTTGTCTGCAAGTGAAACTGAACGCGACAGCACGATCATCTGTCACCTGCCTTTAAGAACGATGTTGTGTCGCGGAATAACCTGTTCATCAACTTAACCTTTTGTGCGCCGCCTTCCTGCTTAAGGCCAGCGCTGTGTGTCACTTTTACACTTTTCTTTGTACAGATCGCGGCTTCCCCTGGCTGATTTCCATGAAAATCCTGTGATATAGTCGCTTATCAACCAGAGTATTTAAGCTCTGCTGAGGAGGTGTATGTGCAAAAGTATTGTGAGTTAGTTCGCCAGAAGTATGCCGAAATCGGCAGTGGCGACCTGGGGTATGTGCCAGACGCGATAGGTTGCGCGCTAAACGCACTCAACGATATTGCCGCTAATTCTGCGCTAAACTCTTCTGTCAGGGAACAAGCAGCTTATGCTGCTGCTAACTTATTGGTGAGCGACTATGTTGACGAATGAAGCCTACAAACCCATCAACTGCGATGACTACGATAGCCTCGAGCTCGCCTGCACCAAACACTGGACGCTGTCTTTGGAGTTAAAAAACGGCGATCAGCTTAAGGCGAAAGCCGTTGACATGGTCTCACGTAAAAACGTGGAGTACCTGACGGTCGATCTCTCCGGTGAAACCCGCGAACTGCGTCTTGACCATATCGCCAGCTTCAGTCATCCCGAGCTGGGCACCGTCATCGTTAGCGAAGACGAATAACTACCACATTCGGGCGGGAATGCTATCCCGCCCCCCTCGCTTACGGCTTCAGCGAACTGTAATACGCCGATAAATCTTCCATATCCTGATCGCTCAATCCTGCCACAAACGCTTTCATCACTTCTGCCTGACCACCGCTACGCTCCCCTTTTTTATATGCCTGCAAGGAGTGCAGCAGGTAAGGCGCATGTTGCCCGGCAAGATTGGGATAAAGCGGCACAGCACTTTTCCCTTCCGCACCATGACACGCCAGGCAGGTTGCTGCTTTTTGCGCGCCTGCATTCACATCGCCGTCGGCAAAAGCCGGCAACGCTGCGGCCAGCAATGCTGCCGCCATCCAGTGTTTCATCATTGCTCTCCATCTTATTGTTGTTGTAACCAGATCGCTTGCCAGCCTTGCTCATGACTGGCCGCACCTTCGTGGGTGACAAAGATTCCCGGTGCACAGATCAGCGTCTGGTTGTAGTAAATCAAGGGGATACGCTCCCGCTGCCAGGGTGGCACACCTAATTCCTGCCACAATTTTTTTATCTCGCGGCCTCCGGCGCGGCCCAGCAGATGATAATAGCCGCTGGCCTGAAAACGAACGTTGATCGATTCGTCCTCGGTGGGATGACGCAAGGTGGCGATCGCCGGGTTTGCCTGTAATACGCCTAAATTCTCGGGCAGCCGCAGCAGTTGTTCACGATCATGCCAGGTTAGCGAGTGCTGACTCAGCGATGCATGCGCGTTAAGCCAATACAGCCGCTGTCGATACCGGCGGAGTGTAAAGGCAGCAAAACTCAGGCTGGGATTGGCATCTTCACGGCTACACATCACTTCATCGGTGATACGTTTTAAGGCATCACGTGAAGGCATCGCGCCGCCCTGCTGTGCAATCCAGCGACGCAAAAGCGCATGGCGCCGCGCTTCGCTCATCGTCAGCAATGGCGGAAAATGCAGTGCGCCCTGTTCATCAGTGAGCTGGGCCAACTGTTCTGCCAGCAGTTCATCCAGCAATTGTTCCTGCTCACCACACAACGCGGCACTGCGGGCGCTGGCGGCGCTAAAATGTGGCCAGCGCGTCTGCAGCAACGGCAGAATGTCCTGACGAAGAAAATTACGGTCATAGCGGCTGTCGGCGTTACTTTCATCCTCGATCCAGCGTAAGCGGTGCTCCGTCGCATAGGTTTCGAGTTGCTGACGACTGATATCCAGCAATGGGCGCAGGTGCGAATGTTTTCCCACCTGACGCTGGATGGGCATCGCCGCCAATCCTGCTGGACCACTGCCCCTTTTTAACGCCAACAACAGCGTTTCACACTGATCGTCAAGGTGCTGAGCCGTAAGTAAGTGCTCACCGGGTTGCAGCTGTTGCAATAACGCCTGATAGCGTGCTTCACGGGCCGCCGCCTCAATGCCCTTTACACGACCATCCACCTGAACGCGCAACACTTCGCAGGGAATCTGCCACTGCTGACAGATTTGCAGGCAATGTGACGCCCAGCGCTCCGCATTTGGGCTTAATCCATGATGGACGTGCAACGCGCGCACCTGCAGCTGTGGCATCAGGCGTTGCCAGCTCACCAGCTGATGCAGCAGTACGGTGGAATCCAACCCGCCACTGAACGCCAGCACACAGCGGGCGTCGGGTTTCAGTAACGAAGCAAGATGGGAAAAGGACATAGCGTAATCCGTCAACGCGAACCGCCTGATTGCGGCCCGCAGCGGTGGCTAGTTTACGCTTGATACAGCTCCAGCGGCAAACCGTCTGGATCCGGAAAGAAAGTGCACGCTTTGCCAGTCAGGGCATCAATGCGGATGGGTTCGCACACCACGCCTTTCGCAGCCAACGCGGCAATCGACTGTTCAACATCATCAACACAAAACGCCAGATGACGCAGACCGCAGGCTTCCGGCCCACTGACGCGTGGCGGCGGCGAGGGGAACGAGAACAGTTCGATGGTATAAACCCCGTTCAGTCCCAGATCGCCTTTCCACGAATCACGCTCGGCGCGGTAATACTCACCCAGCAAATCAAAACCTAACACGTCACAGTAAAACGCCTTACTGCGCTGATAATCGGTGGCAATAATGGCAATGTGGTGGATCTGTTTTATCTGCAGCATAGCGGCTCCTAAAGAATCAGCCGCTAAGCCTACGTGCTCGGTAGCGCGCTGAAAAGAGGCAATTGTCCGAAGTTAACGGCTGTTTTCCTCACGGAGCACGCGCACCAGATAGCGCCCATCGTCGGTGAGCGTTGCACCATGGATATCGGTTTCAAATCCAGGATAGTGCCGTCCAATCGTGCAGAGCATCAGCAGAAAATCGAGCACCGCGCGGCTCTCCTCCGTGATCATCTCGCCCGGCATCACCAACGGCACGCCCGGAGGATAAGGCAGAATCATGTTGGCAGAGACCCGGCCCACTAACTCACGGATATCGACGGTTTCGACTTGCCCCTGCACCTGGCGCTGGAAGGCCTGATGCGGCGTCATTTTTGATTCAGGTAAAACGTCGAAAGCCTTAAGCATCAGGCGTGGCAGATCGTGTTGTCGAATCAGATTATGAATGCCCTGCGCCAATGTCTGGATCCGCATATTACGATAGAAATCGGGATCTTCGGCATAGAGATCCGGCAGCATGTTTTTCACCCGCAAATTAAGATCGTAGGCGCGTTTGAATTCAGTCAGACCACGCAACACGCTCATGGCTTTGGTTTTATCGATGCCGATGCTGAACAGGAACAGCAAATTGTACGGACCGGTCTTCTCTACCACCACGCCGCGCTGATCGAGGAACTTCGCCACCAGCGCCGCCGGAATGCCTTCATCCGCCATTTTCCCCAATTCACTCATTCCGGGTGTCAGGATGGTGACTTTGATCGGATCGAGGTACATGTGATCACGATCGGCATGGGTGAATCCATGCCAGTCCTCTTCGCCTGGCTGGATCGGCCAGCACTCAGCTTCATCGATCTGCTCAGGCTGCCAGATGTCGAAGAACCAGCCATCGCACTCTTCACGCAGTCGCTGAATCTCACGACGGAAGTGCAAAGCGCGCTCAACTGAGCGATTGATCAATCGCTTTCCCGGATTACCGCGCAGCATCGCCGCCGCCGTTTCGATCGATGAGACAATCGCGTAACTCGGCGATGTGGTGGTGTGCATCATGTAGGCTTCATTAAAGGTGTCGTGGTCGTAATCACCTTTGATGTGAATCAGCGAGGCCTGCGAAAACGCCGCCAGCAGTTTGTGCGTTGACTGCGTTTCATAAATCACCTTGCCGGGAATACGCTCCCCGCTCATACCACTTTTGCCGCTGTAGATGGGATGAAAGTTGGTATACGGCACCCAAGCCGAATCGAAATGAATCGACGGCACATCCAGCGTCTCTTTGATGTACTGGGTGTTATACAACAGGCCATCGTAAGTGGAGTTGGTGATGACGGCATGCACCGGCCAACTGGCGCGTGGTGTCTGATTAACTTTCTGCTGAATGCTGTCGCGTGTGAATTCCCGCTGCGGGATCCCCCCTAAAATGCCCAGCGCATTACGCGTCGGCTTGAGCCAAATCGGGATGATGTCGCTCATCATCAGCAAATGGGTGAGTGATTTGTGGCAGTTACGGTCAATCAGCACCGTACTTCCTGCGGGTGCAGCGTACATCCCAACAATTTTGTTTGAGGTTGAGGTGCCATTGGTCACCATATAGCTTTGTTCAGCGCCAAAAGTACGCGCCACATACTCTTCTGCTTCGAGGTGCGGGCCGGTGTGATCGAGCAGAGACCCCAGTTCGGTGACGGAGATGGAGACATCCGCCTTGAGCGTGTTTGCACCAAAGAAGTCATAGAACAGGCTGCCCACCGGGCTTTTCTGGAAGGCGGTGCCGCCCATGTGGCCCGGCGTACAGAAGGTGTATTTGCCCTCTTTCACATAGGTGAATAGCGCCTTGGTGAGCGGCGGCATGATTTTATCGATGTACTCATCGGTGTACTGCCGAATGTGCAATGCTATGTCGTCAGCGGCATTGAGCGCGTACTCAAAGAATTGCAGCGCCATGCGCATTTCGTTAATGCTGACATCCATCTGCGAATGGGTGTTAATAAAGGCATACAGCGGCAGATATTCGTTGAGCTGGTTGATGTCGCTACACAGCGCCAGACTGTAATCGTCCCAGTCAAAAACTACGCCGCAGATACGCGGGTTGTGTTCTATCAGTTTCAGCAGGTCGCTGGCATTGTTGGGATAGACGGTCTGGAACCCTTGCAGCTTGAGGGCTGCGTCCAGTTCACGAATCGGTTCATCTTTGTAGAACGCGCCGTGCGGTCCCATGATCGCGATAATATTCAATGCTCACCTCCTGTGGTGTTATGGCACTAAATAAGGATAGCGAAAAGTGAGAGGTGAATGTTCTGGAATACGTTGTTGTTGTTTAGGGGGGATTGCTGTCAATTGGGTGCGAGGGCCAGAAAAGGCCAGCCCGATCGCAAAGGAACAACGCATCCATGCAGCTCGGCCGGGCCGTCCATGGCCCGGACGCTTTGCTCATCGGGCTAGCCTTCTCTGCCCGGTTAGAACGTCATGGCTGCCCAATTCATCGTCGTCTGTTTGATCCCACTCAATATTCAGGTGAGTTCATGATTGAATGGACACTTTGATTATAAAAAGGTTTTTTGGCTGATTAGATTGTCTTTGCTGCCCAATGCATAGCCTTCTGAACGATCTTGCTCAGTAATTAGCGGGCATAAAAAAAGCGGACCGGAGTCCGCTTTTCTTGATGAGCAAGCCAGCTTACGCGTAGCCGTAGCTCATCAGGCGCTGATAACGACGGTTAAGCAGTTCTTCCGTGCTCAGTACGTCGAGATCGGCCAGATCCGCCAGCAGTTGCTTTTTCAAGCTTGCCGCCATATCCACTGGTTGACGATGCGCGCCGCCCAATGGTTCAGGGATGATCGAGTCGATCAGCTTCAGCTCTTTCAGGCGATCGGCGGTGATGCCCATCGCTTCCGCAGCCAATGGCGCTTTATCAGCGCTTTTCCACAGAATAGAAGCACAGCCTTCCGGTGAAATCACCGAGTAGGTGCTGTACTGCAGCATGTTCACTTTGTCGCCCACGCCAATTGCCAGCGCACCACCGGAACCGCCTTCGCCAATCACGGTACAAATGACCGGAATTTTCAGACCTGACATTTCACGCAGGTTGCGTGCGATGGCTTCTGATTGTCCACGCTCTTCGGCGCCCACACCAGGGTATGCACCCGGGGTGTCGATGAAGGTGATCAGTGGCATTTTGAAGCGTTCAGCCATTTCCATCAGTCGCAGCGCTTTACGATAGCCTTCTGGTGCTGGCATACCGAAGTTACGACGGATTTTCTCTTTGGTTTCACGGCCTTTCTGATGGCCAATGACCATCACCGGACGACCATCAAGACGGGCAATACCGCCGACAATCGCTTTGTCATCGGCATAAGCGCGGTCGCCAGCCAACTCATCGAAATCATCAAACGCGTTGCGGACATAGTCCAGCGTGTAAGGGCGCAGCGGGTGACGCGCGAGCTGCGCAACCTGCCATGCACCTAAATCGGAGAAGATTTTACGGGTCAGCTCAACGCTTTTTTCGCGCAGACGCTGCACTTCTTCATCCAGATTAATATCGTGTTTCTCATCCGAACGGCCAATTGACTTCAGCGAGTCGATTTTCGCTTCCAGTTCTGCGATTGGCTGTTCAAAATCCAGGTAATTAAGACTCATAATGTTCCTGTTTTAGTCAAACTCCAGTTCCACCTGCTCCGATCCTACTAACGACCGCAAATCGTTGAGTAAACGATCGCTGGGCGAAATACGCCACGCTGCACCAAAGCGCAGCTTCGCCCGCGCATCTGCTCTCTGATAATAGAGATGCACCGGAATGGTCCCGGAGCGATGAGGCTCCAGAGACTGGCGGAGACGGTTTAAAAGCTGGTCATCAATTTGCCTGTCCGTCAGCGAGATAGCAAGTCCGCGCGCGTATTTTTCCCGCGCTTCGTCGATGTCCATCACTTCTCGAGCGGTCATTTTAAGGCCACCGCTAAAGTCATCAAAGCTGACCTGTCCACTGACGATCAGGATACGGTCTTTCTCCAGCAACTGCTGGTATTTATCTAACGCATCGGTAAATAACATCACTTCCAGACGACCAGAGCGATCGTCGAGAGTACAAATACCAATTCGGTTGCCGCGTTTCGTGACCATCACGCGAGCGGCAATCACCAGCCCCGCCGCGATGGTTACTTTACCACGATCCGTCGGATGCATGTCCTTCAGGCGCATACCGCCAACGTAGCGATCAATTTCTTTAAGATACTGATTAATTGGGTGGCCGGTGAGATACAAACCCAACGTCTCACGCTCACCGTCCAGTTGAATCTGTTCCGGCCATGGCGTGATGTTGGTGTATGACTTCTCCACCTGTTCAGGCTCTTCGGCCAGCACGCCAAACATATCTGCTTGTCCGGTCGCTTCCGCTTTTGCGTGCTGATCCGCAGCTTTCAATGCATCGCTGAGCGCGCTCATCAAGGCTGCACGATGCGGACCAAGGCGATCAAAAGCTCCCGACATGATCAGCTTTTCCATCACACGACGGTTAATCTTTTTCGTGTCGGTGCGAGCGCAGAGATCAAACAGCTCTTTGAAGTAGCCGCCTTCGTTACGTGCTTCGATGATGGCTTCAATCGGCCCTTCACCCACGCCTTTAATGGCGCCGATACCATAGACGATTTCGCCTTCATCATTCACATGGAACGGATACAAGCCGGAGTTGATATCGGGCGGCAGCACTTTCAGGCCCATGCGCCAGCACTCATCCACCAGGCCAACGACCTTCTCGGTGTTGTCCATATCGGCGGTCATTACTGCTGCCATAAATTCTGCCGGGTAGTGCGCTTTCAGCCACAGCGTCTGGTAAGACACTAAAGCATAGGCTGCAGAGTGCGACTTGTTAAAGCCATAACCCGCAAACTTCTCTACCAGATCGAAGATCTTCATCGAGAGTTCACCGTCAACACCCATGCTTTCTGCACCGTCCTGGAACACCGAACGTTGTTTGGCCATCTCTTCGGGTTTCTTTTTACCCATTGCACGGCGCAGCATATCCGCGCCACCCAGGGTATAACCCGACAGCACCTGAGCGATCTGCATCACCTGTTCCTGATACAGGATGATGCCGTAGGTGGGTTCCAGTACCGGCTTCAGGGTTTCGTGCTGCCACTGAATATCCGGGTACGAAATTTCTTCACGGCCGTGCTTACGGTCAATGAAGTTATCAACCATGCCCGATTGCAGCGGTCCCGGGCGGAACAGTGCCACCAGTGCAATCATATCTTCAAAGCAGTCCGGCTTCAGACGCTTGATCAGATCTTTCATGCCGCGTGATTCAAGCTGGAAAACCGCTGTGGTTTCCGAGCGTTGCAGCATATCGAAGCTTTTCTTATCATCCAGCGGGATGGCGGCGATATCAATCGGCTCCAACCCTTCTTTGGCGCGGCGCGGGTTAATCATCTTCAGCGCCCAGTCAATGATGGTCAGCGTGCGCAAGCCGAGGAAGTCAAACTTCACCAGGCCGGCGTATTCCACATCATTTTTATCAAACTGGGTTACCGGGAATTGGCCATTCTCATCACAGTAAAGCGGCGCAAAATCAGTGATTTTGGTCGGTGCGATAACCACCCCACCGGCGTGTTTACCGGCGTTACGTGTGACACCTTCCAGCTTGCGCGCCATATCGATTAGCGCTTTGACCTCTTCATCTGCCTCGTAGATTTCCGGCAGCTGCGGTTCCGCTTCAAAGGCTTTTTCCAGCGTCATGCCGGGATCCGGCGGGATCAATTTGGAGATGCGATCCACAAAGCCATACGGATGACCCAGCACACGTCCTACGTCGCGGATAACCGCTTTCGCCGCCATGGTACCGAAGGTGATGATTTGCGAAACCGCTTCGCGCCCATACATCTCGGCAACGTGATCGATCACCTGATCGCGCTTCTCCATGCAGAAATCGACGTCGAAGTCGGGCATGGAGACACGTTCCGGGTTGAGGAAGCGTTCGAACAGCAGATCAAATTCCAGCGGGTCGAGGTCAGTGATTTTCAGCGCATACGCGACCAGAGAGCCTGCACCCGAACCACGGCCCGGCCCAACCGGGATACCGTTATCCTTCGACCACTGGATAAACTCCATCACGATCAGGAAGTAGCCAGGGAAGCCCATCTGATTGATAACGTTGAGTTCAATCTCAAGACGTTCATCATATTCTGGCCGCTTCTCTGCACGCACCTTGTCATCCGGGAACAGGAATTCCAGACGCTCTTCCAGCCCTTCACGAGACTTCATGACGAGGAAATCTTCAGTCGTCATTTCCCCGGTGGGGAATTGCGGCAGGAAGTATTCACCCAGGCGTACCGTGACGTTACAACGCTTAGCAATCTCTACGCTGTTTTCCAGCGCTTCCGGGATGTCCGAGAACAGCTCGCACATCTCCTCTTCGCTGCGCATATATTGCTGAGGACTGTAATGACGTGGGCGTTTTGGATCGTCCAGCGTGAAGCCATCATGAATCGCCACGCGAATTTCATGGGCGTCAAAATCTTCTTCGTTGAGGAAACAGACTTCGTTGGTGGCCACCACCGGCACACCTTCGGCAATCGCTAACTCAACGGCGGCATGCAGATAAGCCTCTTCATCGGCGCGTCCGGTACGTGTCAGCTCGAGGTAATAACGATTGGGGAAATGTTCCTGATAGAAACTGAGGCACTGCGACACAAGCGCACTGTTGCCGCGCAGTAGACTGCGGCCAACATCGCCCTTGCGTCCACCGGAGAGCAGAATGATGCCTTCACCCAGTTCGACCAGCCAGTCACGGTCAATAATCGGTCCGGCAATGCCATATCCACGCTGATAGGCACGCGAAATTAACAACGTAAGGTTCTGATAACCGGTGTTGTTGGCGGCAAGGACCGTGAGTTGTGTCAGCTCATCGCCCATCAACTCGCTGGCGACGTGGAAATCCGCACCAATAATCGGTTTGATGCCTGCATCGTGCGCACTGCCGTAAAAACGCACCAACCCGCAAAGGTTGATGTAATCGGTAATCGCAATCGCCGGCATACCCAGCGCAGCCGCCTTCTTGACCAATGGCTTAGTTTTCGCCAGGCCATCGACCATCGAATAGTCGCTGTGTACGCGCAGATGTATAAAACGAGGTTCAGCCATATCAGTTTCCGATTAAAACAGCGTCAGGCTATTAAAGCGCAGTCGGCTGACGCGCGGCCAGCACATCAGCATCAATCAGGGCATTTCGCACCGGGGCAAAGCTGCGACGATGATGTGGCGTGGCACCAAACTGCGTCAATTTTTCCATATGCAACGCAGTTGGGTAGCCTTTGTGCTGGGCAAATCCATATTCCGGGAACAACAGATCCAGCTCGGCCATTTCACGATCGCGCGTAACTTTCGCGATGATCGAGGCTGCACTGATCTCTTGTACCAGGCTATCGCCCTTCACCACCGCCTGCGATGGCATGGGCAATGCCGGACAACGGTTGCCATCGATCAACACAAAATCAGGCGTAACAGGCAGACCCGCTACCGCACGCTGCATCGCCAGCATAGTGGCGTGCAGAATGTTGAGTTGGTCGATCTCTTCAGGCTCCGCCCGGCCGAGGCTCCAGGCTAGCGCTTTCTCTTTGATCTCGTCATACAGCGCCAGCCGACGCTTTTCGGAAAGCTTCTTTGAGTCGGCCAGCCCTTTAATCGGATTCGCGGGGTCGAGGATGACTGCTGCGGTGACAACGGCGCCTACCAGCGGACCTCGCCCCACTTCATCCACGCCAGCAATGCGCTGTGCGTTTGGGTAGATAAACTCAGTCATTGGCAATCTCCAGTACGGCGTCCGCGGCTTGCTCATCAGCATTCCAGCGAATCTGTTGATGCAACTCGTTGAAGGTGTTCAGCAGGTCATCGCGCTCTGGTCCGGCATGCAACAGAGGTTCCAGCGCAGCCGCCAGTGCCTCTGGCTGGCACTCTTCCTGCAACAGCTCTTTGACCAACTCCCGACCCGCCAGCAGATTGGGCAGTGAAACGTAAGGCGTTTTCACCAAACGCTTCGCCAGCCAGAAGGTAAAGGGTTTCATGCGGTAACCGACCACCATCGGACACTTCGCCAGCATGCACTCCAGCGCAGCAGTGCCGGATGCGAGAATCGCCGCATCGCTGGCGATCATCGCCTGACGGCCTTTGCCATCCAGCAAATGCATCGGTAGCTCGGGCGCCACTTCAGCTTTAATCTGTTCAAACTGTTCGCGGCGTTTGGCATTGACCAGCGGCACCACGATTTCCAGCGCGGGATAACGCTGACGCAATAACTGCGCCGCACGCAAGAAATCCGCACTCAGCATTTCCACTTCTGCACCACGGCTACCCGGCAGCAAGCCCAGACAGATCGCATCCTCCGCGATGCCTAACTCACGTCGCGCCGCAGATTTGTCTGGCTGCAGCGGCATGGCATCTGCCATGGTGTGGCCGATAAAGCGGCAAGGTACGTTGAATCGATCGTAAAACGCTTTTTCAAACGGCAGAAACGCCAATACCAGGTTGGTGTTGCGGCCAATTTTGAACACGCGTTTTTGTCGCCACGCCCAGACGGAAGGACTGACGTAATGAATGGTGCGAATTCCTGCGCGCTTCAGGCTGCCTTCCAATGTGATATTGAAATCTGGCGCATCAATGCCGACGAAGACATCAGGCTTGAGTTCGGTGAAGCGCTGCGTTAAATCCTTGCGAATTTTCAGCAAGCGGCGCAAGCGGCCGAGCACTTCAACAATGCCCATCACCGCCAGCTCTTCCATCTCATACCAGACTTCACAGCCTTCGGCCTGCATCAGCGGACCGGCAACGCCGACAAAGCGGGCATCAGGATGACGCGCTTTGAGCGCACGGATAAGGCCTGCACCAAGAATATCGCCGGAGGTTTCTCCGGCGACCAGGGCAATCGTTAAGGGACGCACTGACATGGATTAACGAATCAATCCACGCGTCGAACGGGCAAAGAAGTCATAGAAAGGCTGCACTTCGCTGTGTTGTTTTGCCAGCTCTTCAATCTCTGGTTTCACTTCATCCAGCGTTTTACCACTGCGATACAGCAGTTTGTACGCATTGCGAATCGCGTGCAGTGCTTCTTTGCTAAAGCCACGGCGTTTGAGGCCTTCGATGTTGATACCGAACGGGGTCGCGTGGTTACCCTGCGCAATAACGTACGGTGGGACATCCTGCGCGACGCCTGAACAACCGCCAACCATCACGTGTGCACCAATGGTGCACCACTGGTGGACTGCCGTCATCCCGCCGATAATCGCGAAATCATCCACGGTGACATGGCCACCCAGCGTGGCGTTGTTGGCAAAGATGCAACGGTTACCAATGACGCAATCATGCGCGATATGCGCATTGACCATCAGCAGGTTATCACTGCCGACTTTAGTGAGGTTGCCACCCTGCGTAGTGCCACGGTGAATAGTCACACTCTCGCGGATGCGGTTGCGATCGCCGATTTCAACACGGGTCGGTTCACCGGCATATTTCAGGTCCTGGTTCACTTCACCAATCGAAGCAAACTGATAGATCTGATTGTCTTTGCCGATACGCGTGTGGCCGTTCACCACCACGTGCGATTTGAGCACCGTACCTTCACCAATTTCCACGTTAGCGCCGACAAAGCAGAACGGGCCGATGTGAACATTGGCGCCAATGACGGCACCTTCTTCAATAACGGAACTGGGATGAATATTGGCGGTTGAATCAATCACTAATTATGCCTCCCGGCTACGGGCACACATCATGGTCGCTTCACAGACAATCTTGCCGTCTACAGTTGCCACGCCTTTGAAGCGCGTCAGACCACGACGAGTTTTCTCGAAGGTCACTTCCATGATCATCTGATCGCCCGGTACCACTGGACGTTTGAAGCGGGCTTCGTCGATACCGGCGAAGTAGTACAGCTCGCCGGGTTCCAGTTTTCCAACGCTTTTGAACGCCAGAATACCGGTTGCCTGCGCCATTGCTTCCAGAATCAGAACGCCTGGGAAAATCGGCTTACCAGGAAAGTGTCCCTGGAAAAACGGTTCATTAACAGAAACGTTCTTCACCGCACGCAGATATTTATGCTCTTCAAATTCCAGCACGCGGTCAACCAGCAAGAACGGATAGCGGTGCGGCAGCAGTTCTAAAATCTCTTCGATTTTCAGAGTATGCGTTTCAGTTGTCAAAATACTCTTCCTGTCCTAAAAAATCTGATGGCAATAATAACACGGCCTGCACAGATCAAAATGATCCTCCGCAGGCCGCAAATCAGTTCGGTGGCGTAACGCTTTCCTGAGAGACCTCCTCACACGCATTCGGGGTAAGCCGAAGTCGCAAGAAGGCACGCTGCTTTATTATGAAAGCGGGTCGCGAGCGATGCGTTTAGTCGTCTTTGCCGACCTTACGTTCGATGGCTTTTAAGCGTTTGCTTATTTCATCGATATTCATCACCAGCGCTGCCGTTTTACGCCAGGTTTTGTTGGGTTGCAGTGGGATACCCGATGAGTATACCCCAGGCTCTGTGATCGGGCGCATTACCATCCCCATGCCCGTTACGGTCACTTTGTCACAGATTTCCATATGGCCGTTAATGACGCTGGCGCCGCCAATCATACAATAACGTCCAATCTTCAGACTACCCGCCATGATCACACCGCCCGCAACGGCCGTGTTATCTCCAATCACAACGTTGTGCGCAATCTGACACTGGTTGTCTATGATAACACCATTGCCGATCAGAGTGTTATCTAGTGCACCGCGATCGATGGTGGTACAAGCACCAATTTCAACGCGATCACCAATTACCACGGTTCCCAGCTGTGGAATTTTCACCCAATTGCCACGGTCGTTAGCATACCCGAAACCATCGGCACCGATCACGGTACCCGACTGAATCAGACAATCCTGACCAATCTCGATCTCATGGTAAATCGTCACGTTAGCCCACAAACGTGAGCCGCGACCGATACGCGTCTGCTTACCGACAAAACATCCTGCGCCAATCACGACGTCGTCGCCCAGCTCAACGCCAGACTCGATCACCGCATTCGCGCCCACCGAAACGTTCTTACCCAGCGTCGCTGTCGGATCGATCACCGCACTGGGCGCGATATTCTGCGCGGGCTGCGGCGTTGTGTCCAGCAGTTGTGCCATGCGAGCGTACGTTAAGTAAGGATTTTTCACCACCAGGGCAGCGGTTTTACACCACTCCAGATCCGCTTCCGTCAGCACCACGGCTGAAGCCTGGATATGAGCGAGCTGCTCGCGGTAGCGGCTGTTTGCAAGAAAAGTGATTTGACCAGTGGTGGCGGATTGCATAGAAGCAATGCCGGAGATGGCGATATCGCCATCTCCGTGCAATTCTGCATCCAACTGCTGGGCTAAATCAGCCAGTCGAATTGATGACATCGATTATTTAACCTGTTTTACAACGTCAGCAGTAATGTCTTTAGCATCAGCAGAAGAGTACAGAACGGCCTGAGAATCCAGCACCAGATCGTAACCATCGCTTTTCGCTACAGACTGAACAGCGGTCTGGATTTTAGCCAGCAGCTTGTTACGCTCCTGCATCTGACGAGTCTGGTTGTCTTTGTCGAAAGCCTGCGCTTTCTGTTCAAAAGCAGCACGCTCAGAAGCAATCTGCTTCTCTTTCTTGGTGCGGTCGCTGGCCTTCATGGTTGACGCATTGCGCTGCAGATCCTGGATTTCACCCTGGATTTTCTGCTGCTGCGCCTGGAGGTCAGAAGCACGGCTTGAGAACTCGCCCTCAAGCTGTTTAGCAACAGCGGCACGCTGCGGAGACTGCTGGAATACCTGGCTCAGGTTCACAACGGCGATTTTATCGGCCGCCTGGGCACCCGCAGAAGCAGCTAAAGCAACACCCAGAGCAGCAGCACAGAACAACTTTTTCACTATAAACTCCTTACCTCAACGTGTGTGTTTGCAGCGTGTCACGACAGAGCGCGACACGGATGCAAGACGGTATTTTCACTTCCTTGTTCAGAGCCTTACCAGGTTTTACCAATGTTAAACTGGAACTGCTCTGACTTGTCTCCCTCGACTTTCTTCATCGGCTGAGCATATGAGAATACCAGCGGACCTAATGGCGACATCCATTGCAGGGCGACACCCGCAGAGACACGAATGTTATTCGGATCGCTGTAGTCCGGAATGCCCGCCGCACGCGTTTCTGCAGTGTTCTGCCATTTGGTATCCCAGACGGTACCGGCATCCATAAACACCGAAGTACGGACTGAGTTAGCGTATTTCTCGCTCAGGAACGGCGTTGGCGTGATCAGCTCAAGGCTGGCAATCGCCATAGCGTTACCACCCACCGCGTCATCTGACTTACAGATACCGTTAGCATCGGTCAGATTACAGGTGGACGAGTGATCGTTCAGATAAGCCGCTTTCGGACCAATGGTATTGGACTGGAAGCCACGAACCGTACTTGAACCACCGCCGTAGAAGTTCTCATAGAACGGCATCTCTTTTCCACCGAGCCCGTCACCATATCCTACACGGCCACGTCCCAGCACCACCCAGGTGCCATCACGGTTCAGTGGCACGTACTGCTGGCTATCCAACGTCGCTTTGTAGAAGGCGTTGTCGGAACCCGGAATGGTCACTTTGCCGTTCAGGTTGGTACGGTTACCCTTGGTTGGGAAGAATCCACGGTCCAGCGTGTTATACGTCCAACCGTAGTTGAAGGTGAAGTCATCTGCAGAGAAATCACCATCATCATTCAGACCCTGATGGCGTCCAACCGAGTCCAGATAACGCCACATCGCAACCTGCGGCTGCATGTTGGACAGGTCGTTATGCACATAACCCAGGCCGACACGCAATGTGTTGTTTTCATTAACCGGGAAGCCCAAAGTGCCATCCACACCATAACTTCTGTTGGTGTAGTCAGACAGGTCAGCATCGTCCGCTTTGAAGTCGTTATAGAAGACACGACCACCCAGGCTCACACCGTCGACCGTGAAATACGGATCGGTCAGTGAGAATTCAGCATAGGTCTGGTAATCGTTTTTAGTACCGCTGATGCCAACGGTATTACCGGTGCCGAGCCAGTTTTCCTGGGTCACACCTACCTGGAAGCTGACGCCACTTTCAGTACCGTAACCCACACCAAAGTTGAAGGTACCGGTGTTACGTTCTTTAACCTTATAAACTACATCCACCTGGTCCTGAGAACCTGGCACACGCTGCGTGTCCACATCGACGGTTTCAAAGTAACCGGTACGGTTCAGACGCTCTTTACCCTGATCAACCAGGTCGCTGCCCAACCATGCGCCTTCCATCTGACGCATCTCACGGCGCAGCACGGAATCTTTCGACGTATCGTTACCTTCGAAGCGCACTTTGCGCACGTAATAACGGTTACCGGCATCCACATTGATATGCAGTTTAACGGTTTTGTCTGCATCGTTAATTTCCGGCTGTGTCACCACACGCGGATAGGCATAGCCATAACGACCCAGCAGTTTTTTGATGTCGTCTTCCATCTGGGTAACTTTGGTGCCGTTGTACAGCTCACCCGATGGAATACGCGTCATCTTTTCGATTTCCGCAGAGTGGCCCGCCATGCTGCCGTTCACGATCACGCCGGCAATCTTATACTGATCGCCTTCGTTGATGTTCACAGTGATGTAGATGCCTTTTTTATCTGGCGTCAGGCTCACCTGAGTGGAATCGATGTTGAAGCGCGCATAACCGCGATCCAGATAGAAGCTACGCAGGGTCTCAAGATCCCCGGCCAGCTTTTGTTTCTGGTATTTACGATCGCCAACCACGTTCCACCATGGCACTTCATCACGCAGTGAGAAGCGCGAGATCAATTCGTCAGAGCTAAAGGCTTTGTTGCCAACGATGTTGATCTGCTGAATCTGAGCTGACACGCCTTCCTGGAAGACGAATTTCAGATCCACGCGGTTACGGGGCAGCGGTGTCGCAATCGCTTTCACGCTGGCGGTGTATTTACCGACGCTGTAGTAGAAGTCTTCCAGGCCCTTCTCAATCGAAGAAAGTGTGGTGCGGTCGAGTGCTTCACCGACGCGCACACCAGAAGCTTCAAGGTTCTGCTTCAGCTGATCTTCTTTCACCGCTTTGTTGCCGGAGAAAGTGATGCTGGCAATGGTCGGACGCTCTTTCACCTGAACAATCAGGGTTGTTCCATCACGCAGAACCTGAACATCTTCAAAGTTGCCGGTGGCGAACAGAGAGCGAATGGTGTTTCTGACGTCATCGTCAGAAATGGTATCACCGACACGTACGGGCATGCTGAGCAGAGCCGCGCCGACGGCGACTCGCTGGAGACCTTCGAAATGAATGTCCTTCACTACGAAATCGTCTGCACCGTAAACGGTGGCGCTGCTAAACAGCAGCGACGCTATGAGCAACTTTTTCATCGCCATCGTTGTTATGCGTTTTCCTAACACATCCCGCGCCTGTCCGCAGTCCAGCTATTACAGACGTGAGAAATCATTGAAAAGTGCAAGCCCCATTAATAACACCAGCAGAATTGAGCCAATGCGATAACTGAAGTCCTGAACTCGCTCGGACACCGGTCCACCTTTGATCTTTTCGATCGCCAGAAAGAGCAGATGTCCACCATCTAATACCGGCAGAGGGAACAGGTTGATGATCCCCAGATTGACGCTGATCAGCGCCAGGAACATCAGATAATAAATCACCCCGTATTCCGCTGATAACCCTGCACCTTGCGCAATCGAAATTGGCCCGCTCAGATTATTCAGCTTCACATCCCCGGTAATCAACTTGCCCAGCATTGAGACCGTTAACTTCATCAGTTGCCAGGTTTTGACACTGGCTTCACCGATAGCGGCAAAGGGCCCATACTGCCTAACCGTTTTATACTCATCCGGCAGCGGAATGACGCGCGGAATCACTCCCGCAAAGCCTTCCGCTTCATTGCCCGGTTTCGCTTCTGGCGTTAACGTCAACGCCACGAGTTCGCCGTTACGTTCCACATCCAGCGCCATGTTTTTGCGCGGATTATCGCGCACCTGCGCCGCAAAAGCCTGCCATTGTGTTAACGGCTGACCATCGACTTTAACGATCCTGTCGCCTGCTTGCAAACCGGCAGCGCTGGCCGGCGAATTTGCCTGCACTTCAGCTAAGGTCGTTTCGATTTGTGGCCCACGAGGACGAATCCCTAATGCCACAACCGGGTCCTGTTTATCCGGTTCGAACTGCCATTCGCGCAAATCGACCTGCTTCTGCTGCGTGGCATCTTCACCGAATTGCGAGACGGTAAGCGTGGTACTGCTGTCGCCGATTTTTCCGATCAGCGCCATGCGCACTGCATCCCAATCAGGCGTTTCGATACCATCTACCGCTTTAAGTTCCATACCGGAGGTAATTTGCGCTTCAGCCGCGACGGAACCGTTCAGAATTTCGCCAACAACCGGACGCACACCGGGTACGCCGTGGATAAAGACGACCCAATAAGCGAAGACGGCAAAGATAAAGTTAGCAATGGGGCCGGCCGCGATGATCGAAGCACGCTGCAGCACAGTTTTATTGTTGAAGGCCTGATGGCGGAGTTCAGCGGGAACGCTCTCTACGCGTTCGTCGAGCATTTTGACGTAGCCGCCGAGCGGGATCAGGGCAATGACGTATTCCGTGCCCTGACGATCGCTACGACGCCACAACGCTTTGCCAAAGCCAATCGAGAAACGTTCGACTTTAACACCGCAGCGGCGGGCGACCCAAAAGTGGCCGAATTCGTGCACGGTGATCAGTACGCCAAGTGCCACGATAAAGGCGACAAAACTCCAGAGTATGCTCAACATTGTCGCTAATCCTCAGAGGGTGCGGAACACCAGCAGCAGCAGGCAGGCAAAAACCGGCACCGCAGCGGTCAGGCTGTCGATACGATCGAGGATACCACCGTGACCCGGAATCAAGTTACCGCTGTCTTTGATGCCCGCTTCACGTTTGAACATGCTCTCGGTCAGATCCCCCAGAACCGAAGCCAGCGTAGCAATAACGGCACAGATAATCAGCGTACCCGGCGCCACAGAAAGCGGAGCCAGCAGCGCAAACAGCCAGGCGATAATCGCGGATGACAGCAGGCCGCCAAAGAAGCCTTCCCAGGTTTTACCCGGTGACACTTTTGGCGCCAGCTTATGTTTACCAAACAAACGGCCAAACATGTAAGCGCCAGAATCTGCGCCCCAGACCAGCAGCATCACAAACAGCAACCACCATGCTCCCGCAAAGTGATCGGTATCGTAATGATACTGGCGCAGCGCCATCATGCCCCAGAAGAAGGGAATCACGGTCAGGATGCCGAATAACACGCGGAGTGGGCGCGAAGTGCGCCACAACGCCGCAGAGGCAGGATAAAACAGCACGAGAAACAGGGCGACAATCCACCATCCCAGCGCGGCCCAAAGTGAGCCCTCCATCTGGAACTGGTGCAGATTGCGTTGATAGGGTTGCAGGGTGAACAGCATCACTGAGAGCAATAAACCGCATAACACGGCGAGCCAGATACGCTGCTGACGTGTCTTCATACCCGCCAGCTGCCCCCATTCCCAGGCGGCAAGCATACAGATGATGATAGTGGTAATCGCAAATCCGGACAGCGGTAACCAAAACAGAGCAGCGATCACCAGCGGAATCAGAATAAACGCGGTGATCAGACGAGACTTCAGCAAAGGTTACCCCCAGATTGCTCAGGCGCCGCCTGGTGCCGCGCCGCCAAAGCGTCGCTCCCGCGAAGAGAATGCATTCAGTGCACCTTCAAAAACGTGTTCATCAAAATCAGGCCAAAGAACATCGGTAAACCAAAACTCAGCATAGGCAATCTGCCACAGCAGGAAGTTGCTAATCCGATGCTCTCCCCCGGTCCTTATCACTAAATCCACCGGCGCCAGCTCCTGCATACACAGATAGGGAGCCAGACTTTCTTCGGTTATCTGGTCAGGACGTAATAAACCTTCCTGAACCTGTTCAGCCAGTTTTCTGGCACCCTGGATAATATCCCAACGGCCACCATAGTTGGCAGCAATGTTGAGGGTGAGTCCATTATTTTGCTGAGTCAGTTCCTCGGCGCGACGAATGCGTTCCTGAATACGATTATTGAAACGACTGATATCGCCAATCACGCGCAGACGCACGTTATGCTTGTGCAGGCTTTTGACTTCGCTGTCGAGCGCCCAGACAAACAATTCCATTAAGGCCGTCACTTCCTGTACCGGTCGGCTCCAGTTTTCACTGCTGAACGCATAGAGCGTGAGCGCTTCCAGTTTATGGCTGACCGCAAAGCTGACGGCCCGGCGTACTGATTTTACCCCGGCTTTGTGGCCTGAAATACGCAGTTTGCCCTGATTTTTTGCCCAGCGACCATTACCATCCATAATGATGGCCACGTGACGTGGCGTGCAGTACGACTCGTCATCGATTGTGTTGTGATTGTTGGACGACATAACGCGTAATAATTCCTTTCATCAGAAATGCTGTGGTTTCTGAATACATTGCGCCTGCGGCAAACCCCGGCATCGCTACCAGATGACATCGAAACAATGTCGGGCCGAAAAACGCGAGCGAGCGACTATACCATTTTCACCCTGAGCGAACAAATAGCGGGAAGTATCAACCTGCTAAACGAAAGCGTGGTAGCAATTCTGTGGCACAGATACGCGCTAACCGATCGATCTCCATCACATCCTCAATGCTGCCCGGCTCCTGGCATATCAGGGACGTCAGCACTTCGCTGTTGATGGCGGCGATGTCGGTAAAGCGAATCTGATGCTGCAGAAATGCCGCAACGGCCACTTCGTTTGCCGCATTCAGCGTGGTGGTGGCGGCCTGCCCTGTTGAGCAAGCATCGATTGCCAGCTTCAGGCAGGGATAGCGCTCATAGTCCGGCTCAGCAAACGTCAGTGACTTCATTCGCGTGAAATCGAGTGGCGTTACGCCGGCCGAAATACGTGCTGGCCATGCCATGCTGTGCGCGATAGGGGTTCGCATATCAGGCGACCCTAGCTGCGCCAGCACACTGCCATCGCAGTAACGCACCATGGAGTGAATCACCGACTGCGGATGCAGGATGACTTCCATCTGTGCGTCAGTGGCATTAAATAGCCAGCGGGCTTCAATGTATTCAAGACCTTTATTCATCATGGTGGCCGAATCAACGGAGATTTTACGCCCCATTGACCAGTTCGGATGTGCGCACGCTTGATCTGGCGACATAGCGGCCAAATCCGCTAATGGCGTGTCACGAAAAGGACCACCCGATCCCGTAAGGAGAATAGAATCAATGCCATTCTCTCGCAGATCAGCGTACCCCAACTGATGCTGTATGGAAGCGGGTAAACTCTGAAAAATGGCGTTGTGCTCGCTGTCGACCGGCAACAGCTGTGCCTTGTGATGACGCACAGCCTCCATAAACAGGCGGCCGCACGTGACAAGTGACTCTTTGTTCGCGAGTAAAACGGTTTTGCCAGCACGAATTGCGGCAAGTGTGGGTTGCAGCCCGGAGGCGCCAACAATAGCCGCCATCACCTGATCCACTTCATCGAGTGCCGCCAGCTCGCAAGCCGCCTGAACGCCGGAGAGCACTTCGGTAGGAAGATTCAATGCTCTCAGTCGCTCACGCAGCGCTTGTGCGGAGGCTTCATCAGACATCGCCGCATAGCGTGGGGTAAATTGCTGACACTGTTCAGCCATCAGCGCTACGTTTTGACCCGCCACCAACGCGGTGACCTGGTACAAGTCTGGATTGGCTGCGATGACTGCCAGTGTGCTGGTACCAATCGAGCCGGTGGAACCCAGCAGAGTTAATCGCTTCATCATGCTATCCCTGTGACGTCGTGGATCGTGCCTGCAACAGCGCCAGGCACAATGTAAAACGCCGCCAGAGTCGCACAACGTCTCTGAACGGCGTTTTTAAAGGCAGTAGATGGAATTAGAAATCCATCAGTTCCTTTTCTTTTTCGGCCAATGCGACATCAACATTTTTGATATAGCCATCGGTCATTTTCTGGATCTCATCCTGCGAGCGACGTTCGTCGTCTTCGCTGATCTCTTTGTCTTTCAGCAGCGCTTTGATCTTGTCGTTAGCATCGCGGCGCACGTTACGAACAGAAACACGCCCCTGCTCCGCTTCACCACGCACGACCTTGATCAGATCTTTACGACGCTCTTCGGTCAGCGCTGGCAGTGGCACACGAATATCGGTACCTGCTGAGCTTGGGTTCAGACCCAGGTCAGATGCCATAATCGCTTTTTCAACGGCCGGGCTCAGTGAGCGGTCAAACACGTTGATTTTCAGCGTACGAGAATCTTCTACCGTGACGCTAGCCAGCTGACGCAATGGCGTAGGTGTACCGTAGTAAGGCACCATAATGCCGTCGAGCAGTGAAGGCGAAGCACGACCGGTGCGCACTTTGCTGATTTGGTTTTTGAATGCTTCCACGCATTTTTCCATGCGCGTGTCGGCATCTTTTTTAATGTCGTTAATCACGTTAAAACCCTTGGATTCGGTTTGACCTGGCCATCTCCGGGCAGCCCGGAAGTGGTATCGATAAACATCGATCATCCTGAAAGCTGCGCGATGCCACTGCATCGCGCCAACAGAATATACCTTATTTTATCTTGCGTCGGGTATTAATGCGTAATCAGAGTGCCTTCTTTTTCACCCATCACTACGCGACGCAGTGCGCCAGGCTTGTTCATGTTGAAGACGCGGATCGGCAGTTGATGGTCGCGAGCCAATGTAAAGGCCGCCAGATCCATCACTTTCAGCTCTTTATCCAGTACTTCGCCATAGGTCAGCTGTTCATACAGCGTCGCGTCCGGGTTTTTCACCGGATCATCTGAATAAACACCGTCAACTTTGGTGGCTTTCAATACCACATCGGCTTCGATTTCGATGCCACGCAGACAAGCGGCGGAGTCAGTGGTAAAGAACGGGTTGCCAGTACCGGCGGCGAAA
This sequence comes from Pantoea sp. EABMAA-21, assembly GCF_030053335.1. NCBI lineage: Bacteria > Pseudomonadati > Pseudomonadota > Gammaproteobacteria > Enterobacterales > Erwiniaceae > Pantoea > Pantoea sp. EABMAA-21. The sequence goes on along the minus strand of NZ_JASGBX010000009.1, from coordinate 198,519 downwards.
ATCACCACGCGGTTATTGCGCAGCAGGCTGATCGCTTCTGCCCAGCTGTAGTTATCACATACGCCATTCAGCGGAATCGCGGACATCAGACGCGCGTTAACATACGCACGGTGCAATGCGTCTCGCATTGCCAGACCGTTCATCACGGTTGCCAGCATACCCATGTGATCGCCGACCACACGGTTCATGCCTGCCTGTGCCAGGCCAGCGCCACGGAACAGGTTACCGCCACCAATAACCACACCCACCTGGATGCCCAGCTCAACCAGCTCTTTCACCTCTTGCGCCATACGGTCAAGCACGCTCGCGTCAATACCAAAACCTTCGGCACCTTGCAGTGCTTCGCCACTCAGTTTTAGCAGGATACGTTGATATACAGGTTTTGCGTTGGTCGCCATGGTCAATTCTTCCTGGAAGATATGATGAATGAGAAGTTAAATCTGATCGATCATCCGCTTAGCGAACGAAAAAAGCTATTGGGATGAGACTGAAAAGTGGTCCACGCAAAACGCAGACAAAAAAGAACCGCCTTCCGGCGGTTCTTTCGGAGCATTAAGACTGTTTGGACATTGCAGCAACTTCTGCTGCGAAGTCAGCTTCAACTTTCTCGATGCCTTCGCCCACTTCGAAGCGGATGAAGTTAATCACGTCTGCGCCTTTCTCTTTCAGAGCCTGGCCAACAGTTTTGCTTGGATCGATAACGAAAGCCTGACCGGTCAGAGAAACTTCGCCGGTGAATTTCTTCATGCGGCCTTCAACCATTTTCTCTGCGATTTCTTTAGGCTTGCCAGACTGCATGGCGATGTCCAGCTGAACCTGGTACTCTTTCTCAACCACATCAGCAGACACGTCTTCTGGCTTAACGAATTCTGGCTTGCTTGCCGCAACGTGCATCGCAACTTGCTTGCTCAGCTCTTCATCAGCACCGGTGGTAGAAACCACTACGCCGATACGTGCGCCGTGCTGGTAGCTGTTCAGCTGAGCACCTTCCAGGATAGCAACACGACGGATGTTGATGTTCTCACCGATTTTAGCAACCAGCGCTACGCGTTCTTCTTCGAACTGCGCTTTCAGAGCTTCAACATCAGTCACTTTACCAGCAACAGCTGCATCCAGCACTTTGTCAGCGAAAGCCTGGAATCCAGCATCTTTAGCAACGAAGTCAGTCTGGCAGTTAACTTCCAGAATCACTGCGAAACCATCAGCGATTTTGGTTTTGATCACGCCGTCAGCAGCAACGTTGCCTGCTTTCTTAGCGGCTTTGATCGCGCCAGATTTACGCATGTTCTCAATCGCCAGCTCGATGTCGCCGTTCGCTTCGGTCAGCGCTTTTTTGCAATCCATCATGCCTGCGCCAGTACGCTCACGCAGTTCTTTTACCAATGCAGCGGTAATTTCAGCCATTCCAGAATCCTCGATTCGTCTCTGTGTGCGTTAACACTGTCAGAAACTTGTTGCGGAAAATTTACTCTGCCCCGCTTACCCGAAAGAAGCGTGACAAACTTAGATAAATAAAAGGGGCCTGTGCGGCCCCCTTAACAGATAACATCTGATGTCTAAGGGCTCTTAGAAAGAGCGAACCTTATTAAGCTTCAGCAGCTTCTTCAGCCTGCTCAGCCAGATCCTGTGAACGGCCTTCGCGCACGGTGGTCGCAACAGCAGTCAGGTACAGGCTTACAGCACGGATCGCATCGTCGTTACCTGGGATAACGAAATCAACGCCATCTGGATCAGAGTTGGTATCAACGATAGCAAATACTGGGATACCCAGGTTGTTTGCTTCTTTGATTGCGATGTGTTCGTGGTCAGCGTCAACAACGAACAGTGCATCCGGCAGACCGCCCATATCTTTGATACCGCCCAGGCTGTTTTCCAGCTTGGCCAGTTCACGAGCACGCATCAGTGCTTCTTTTTTGGTCAGTTTGTCGAAAGTACCGTCCTGAGACTGAGTTTCCAGATCTTTCAGACGCTTGATTGACTGACGAACAGTTTTCCAGTTGGTCAGCATACCACCCAACCAGCGGTGGTTAACGAAGAACTGGTCGCAGCTCAGAGCTGACTCTTTTACCGCTTCGGCAGCAGCGCGCTTAGTACCAACGAAAAGGATTTTGCCTTTACGTGAAGAGATCTTCTGCAACTCAGCCAGAGCTTCGTTGAACATTGGTACAGTTTTCTCAAGGTTGATGATGTGAACCTTGTTACGAGCACCGAAGATGAATGGCTTCATTTTCGGGTTCCAGTAACGGGTCTGGTGACCAAAGTGAACACCAGCCTTGAGCATGTCGCGCATTGAAACAGTTGCCATGATTACCTCTAAAGTATGATTGGGGTTGGGCCTCCATGTATCCCATACAACCGACCTCTTTCAAGGCACCCCGGCGTATGTGTCGATACATGTGTGTTTTAGTACACATAATGAGTTTTATGCGTTTCCTGCCAGCCAACAAAACGAAGGTGACAGAGAATCGTCGGCGCGCTTTATACCATAACGCGCAGGAATACGCCAACAGTTGTTAGCAGCGTGAGCGAGGAGTCATCCCGATTTGGCAGCCTAATGACTGACTGCTAACATGACTGCCACAGAACTCATTATTGTCGAAAATGTCGGCAATTGCGGATTATTTAATGGCCATTTCAATCAAAACCCCTGAAGAAATCGAAAAAATGCGCGTGGCGGGCCGTCTGGCTGCTGAAGTGCTGGAAATGATCGCCCCGCACGTGGTGCCGGGTGTGACCACAGGTGAACTCGACCGCCTCTGCCACGATCACATCACGAATAAGCAGCAGGCTATCTCAGCCTGCCTTGGCTATCACGGCTTCCCGAAATCGGTGTGTATTTCGGTTAATGAAGTGGTGTGCCACGGCATCCCGAGCGATGACCGCGTTTTAAAAGATGGCGATGTAGTCAACGTTGACGTCACGGTGATCAAAGACGAGTATCACGGCGATACCTCGAAGATGTTCATCGTCGGCAAACCGACTATTCAAGGCGAGCGCTTGTGCCGTGTCACCCAGGAAAGCCTCTACATTGCACTGCGTCTGGTTAAACCGGGCATCCGCCTGCGCGAGCTGGGCCGTGCGATTCAGCAATATGTTGAAGCACAGGATTTCTCTGTGGTACGTGAATACTGCGGCCACGGGATCGGCAAAGGTTTCCACGAAGAACCACAAGTGTTGCACTATGATGCCGATGACGGCGGCGTGGTGTTGCAGGCGGGGATGACCTTTACCGTAGAGCCGATGGTCAATGCCGGTGATTATCGTATCCGCACCATGAAGGATGGCTGGACCGTAAAAACCAAAGATCGCAGCTTGTCCGCGCAGTATGAGCATACTATTGTGGTGACAGAAAACGGCTGTGAGATTCTTACGCTGCGTGAAGATGACACCATTGCTGCGGTGCTCGAAAACAACGCGTAACGTTCTTCAAGACAGTACCAGGCCGGCATAATGCCGGCCTTTTTTATGGCGCTTACGAGGCATGTCGATGAGTGGTAGCGTGACCGAAGCAGTACACAAAGGCCTGACTGATTCCCCCGCCAGCTGGCCCGATGAAGCCCTGACGCGTGACAAATTAAAACTCTATCTGGAGCAATTCCAGCAGCATCTCGGTATGGCCTTTGATGCCGGTACTGACGTTGAATCACTGATTGATGCCCGCACGCTATTTATCGATCGTCTGTTGCGCCGACTGTGGCGCTTCTACGGCTTCGATAAAATGAAAGAGATTGCGTTGGTTGCGGTGGGCGGCTATGGCCGTGGTGAACTGCATCCGCTCTCCGATATCGATGTCTTGATACTCAGCCGCCAGCCACTGGATGATGCGGCCGCGCAACGCACCAGCGAACTCCTGACGCTGATGTGGGATTTAAAACTCGAAGTTGGCCACAGTGTGCGCACGCTGGAAGAGTGCTTACTGGAGGGGTTGTCCGATCTTACCGTCGCGACCAACCTGATCGAATCCCGCATGCTGACAGGCGATGTCGCCCTGTTCCTTGAGTTGCAGAAGAACATTTTCAGCGATGGCTTCTGGCCGTCCTCTCGCTTTTTCGCGGCCAAGATTGAAGAGCAGCAGGAACGTCATCAGCGCTACCACGGCACCAGCTACAATCTCGAACCCGATATTAAAAGCAGCCCGGGCGGCCTGCGCGACATCCACACCTTACAGTGGGTGGCGCGCCGCCATTTCGGTGCCACCACCATGGATGAAATGGTCGGTTTTGGCTTTATCACGGAAGCCGAACGTAATGAGATCAATGAATGCCAGGAGTTCCTCTGGCGAATTCGCTTCGCGCTGCACTTAACGCTCACACGCTACGACAATCGATTGTTGTTTGATCGCCAGCTCACTGTGGCACAGCGGCTCAACTATCTCGGCGAAGGCAATGAGCCGGTTGAGCGCATGATGAAAGATTTTTACCGGGTGACGCGCCGCATTGGTGAGCTCAATCAGATGCTGCTGCAGCTGTTTGATGAAGCGATCCTCGCGCTCTCCACCACCGAGAAACCGCGCAGCATTGATGATGATTTCCAGCTGCGCGGCAATTTGATTGATCTGCGTGACCCCACGTTGTTCGAACGTGAACCGCAGGCCATTCTGCGCATGTTCTATGTGATGGTACGTAATGAGAACATCACCGGCATTTACTCCACCACGCTACGTCATTTACGCCATGCGCGTCGTCATCTGAAGCAGCCGCTGTGCCAGATTGCCGAAGCGCGTGACACCTTTATGGCGATTCTGCGCCATCCGGGCGCGGTAAAGCGGGCGCTGGTGCCGATGCATCGCCACAGTGTCCTTTGGGCGTATACGCCGCTGTGGGGCAATATTGTCGGCCAGATGCAGTTTGACCTGTTCCATGCTTACACGGTGGATGAGCACACCATTCGCGTCCTGCAAAAGCTGGAAAGTTTCGCCAACGAAGCCACGCGTCCGATGCACCCATTGTGTGTAGAACTCTGGCCGCGTTTGCCACAGATCGAACTGCTGCTGATGGCTGCCTTATTGCACGATATTGCCAAAGGGCGCGGCGGTGACCACTCGATTCTGGGGGCGCAGGACGCGCTTGATTTTGCCGAATTGCACGGGCTCAACTCGCGGGAAACGCAGTTGGTGGCCTGGCTGGTGCGCCATCATCTGTTGATGTCGGTCACCGCCCAGCGCCGTGATATTCAGGACCCGACGGTGATTCAGCAATTCGCTGAAGTCATGCAGAATGAAAACCGCCTGCGTTATCTGGTGTGTCTCACCGTGGCCGACATCTGCGCCACTAACGAAAGTCTGTGGAACAGCTGGAAGCAGAGCCTGCTGCGTGAATTGTTCTTCGCGACCGAAAAACAGCTGCGTCGCGGTATGGAAAACAGCCCGGACTTGCGCGAACGCGTGCGTCATCATCGCTTACAGGCTCTCGCGCTGTTACGGATGGAAAACCTTAACGAAGAGCGCCTGCACCATATCTGGAGCCGCTGCCGTGCTGACTATTTCCTGCGTCACACGCCGAATCAACTGGCATGGCACGCGCGTCATCTGATCGACCATGACCTTACAAAGCCGCTGGTGCTGGTCAGCCCGCAGGCCACTCGCGGCGGGACTGAAATCTTTATCTGGAGCCCGGACCGCCCTCACCTGTTTGCCGCAGTAGCCGGTGAACTCGACCGCAGAAACCTGAGTGTGCACGATGCTCAGATCTTTACCAGCCGCGACGGCATGGCGATGGATACCTTTATTGTGCTGGAACCGGATGGCAGTCCGCTGGCCGCCGATCGTCATCCGATGATTATGCAGGCACTGGAGCAAGCGATTACCCAAACCGAATGGGTGCCGCCGCGAACACGTCGCCAGTCTGCTCGCCTCAAGCACTTCAGTGTCGATACCGAAGTGAATTTCCTGCCGACGCACACCGATCGTCGTAGCTATCTGGAGCTGGTCGCGCTGGATCAACCAGGCTTGCTGGCGCGTGTAGGGGAAGTGTTTGCCGACCTCGGCGTTTCTCTGCACGGCGCGCGCATCAGTACGATTGGCGAACGAGTTGAGGATCTTTTCATCCTGGCGGACAGCGAACGGCGCGCACTTGATGTCGAAATGCGCAATGTGCTGCAACAACGGTTGACAGAGGCCCTCAATCCAAACGATAAAGTGTGACCGCAATCGATTTATCGACTTAATTCTCTGTGTCAGCGCGACGCTGGCACCCGTATGACAGACTCAGGAAATTATTATGCAACAGTTACAGAGCGTTATTGAATCTGCCTTTGAGCGCCGCGCCGATATCACGCCAGCCAGCGTGGACAGCGTGACCCGTGAAGCCATCGAACAGGTTATTGGCCTGCTGGATAGCGGCGAACTGCGCGTGTCTGAAAAGATCAACGGAGAGTGGGTAACGCATCAGTGGCTGAAGAAAGCAGTGCTGCTGTCGTTCCGCATCAATGACAACCAGGTGATGGAAGGCGCAGAAACCCGTTTCTACGACAAAGTCCCAATGAAGTTCGCGAACTGGGATGAAGCACGCTTCAAAAATGCGGGCTTCCGCGTTGTCCCCCCTGCTGCCGTGCGTCAGGGCGCGTTCATTGCACGTAACACCGTGCTGATGCCTTCTTACGTCAACATCGGCGCTTACGTTGATGAAGGCACCATGGTTGACACCTGGGCCACCGTGGGTTCTTGTGCGCAGATCGGCAAAAACGTTCACCTGTCTGGCGGCGTCGGCATCGGCGGTGTTCTGGAGCCACTGCAGGCTAACCCAACCATCATCGAAGACAACTGCTTCATCGGCGCACGTTCTGAAATCGTTGAAGGCGTGATCGTGGAAGAAGGTTCAGTGATCTCCATGGGCGTTTACATCGGTCAGAGCACCAAAATCTACGATCGTGAAACTGGCGAAGTGCATTACGGCCGCGTGCCAGCGGGTTCAGTGGTGGTATCGGGCAACCTGCCGTCTAAAGATGGTAGCTATAGCCTGTACTGCGCCGTAATTGTGAAGAAAGTGGACGCTAAAACGCTGGCGAAAACCGGCATCAACGAACTGCTGCGTACCATCGACTAAGTCGGAAATTAGTCCGGTTACCCTGCCAACGGGCCTGTATTCGGGCCCGTAATTTTTTCTTTACACTCTCACCCAAACAACCTGCTTCGCGCCGCGAATTAACTGGTGCGTTTATTTTTCAAACAGTTCATAATCCGCGCCAGTTAACTCCGGTCGCGCACTGTTCATCCCGGTTTTTGTGTCTACAGTTGATTAAGTATGCCGTAAGCGTTCCGGTTGCTGCGTATCTGCCGCATCCCGAATGATGATGATAGTCCTGCGCGCTCACCCACTCTTAGATGGAATATAAACGCTATGTACGACAACCTGAAAAGCTTAGGTATCAGCTCTCCTGAAGACATCGACCGTTACAGCCTGCGTCAGGAAGCCAGCAACGACATTCTGAAAATCTACTTCCGTAAAGACAAAGGTGAATTCTTCGCCAAAAGCGTGAAATTCAAATACCCGCGTCAGCGCAAAACTGTCGTCGCCGATCACACCAGCCAGGGCTATAAAGAAGTACAGGAAATCAGCCCGAACCTGCGTTACGTGATCGACGAACTGGACCAGATTTGCCAGCGCGATCAGGTTGAAGTCGATCTGAAACGCAAAATCCTTGCTGATCTGCGTCATCTGGAAAACGTGGTATCCAATAAGATCGCTGAAATTGAATCCGATCTGGATCAACTGACCCGCAACGGTCGTTAATTTCCTCCCCCGCATTCCCAGGGCCAGCTTATGCTGGCCTTTTTTTTGCCTTAATTCAGTTTTATCTGGGCCTGTTTCACCTATCTGAATTCATAATCCCTGGCTAGTATCGGGTTATGTCTGACTTCAGGTATCACAAAAACCATGCAATTTGCAGCCATCACCTCAGGACAGCGCGGTCTGGATGTTCATATCGCCGGTGACCTCGCGCAGAAAATTCTCTCTGGAACGCTAAAGGCTGGTGATGTTCTGCCCAGCGAAATCGAGCTGTGCAGCCACTTTGGCGTCAGCAGAACTGCCGTGCGTGAAGCGCTCAAGCTGTTATCTTCAAAGGGATTATTAGAATCGCGGCCTAAGCTCGGCACGCACGTGCGCGACCGCACTTACTGGAATTTGCTTGATGTGCAACTGCTGGAATGGATGCAGGGCATTGAATCAACGGCGGAGATGTACCAACAGTTTCTGGCCTTCCGTGAGGCCATTGAACCGCAGGCCGCCCGACTGGCTGCGCTACACGCCACTCAGGCACAGCGCACTGAACTCTCTGTGTTATTCCGCGAAATGATCGCCGTTTGCGCCGCAAGTTCATTCGATCTTGCTCGCTGGCTGGAGGCAGACAGTGCCTTTCATCGCCTGATCTTTCACTCTACCGACAACTGTTTTTACATCCCGTTCGGTAATTTGCTGGAAACCATTTTTAAATGCTTTTTTACCTGGCCTTCCAGCGCGCAGGATATTTTTTTGGACGAACACCGCAAGATTTATGAAGCGATCATGATCGGCGATGCCGATGCGGCGCACAGGGCGTCGATGAATCTAATGCTTAACAGCACACAGCCTCGGCTATAACTTTCCCCTCACCGATACGTGGGTGGGCGCGATAACAACCACAGATCACGCAGCGCTTCTCTTTCCGAACCGCGCGCTGCTGGGCTGATAGGGGCCGTCGATTGCGTTTCGATCGCGCGATGAATCCAGGGCTGAAAACGGTCGCTGTTCAGGCTGCGATCCGTGAGCGAGAGCAGTGGAATCAAGCGCAGACTGACACGATCGCGATTTTTCCATGGCCAGGTTTTGCTGTCATCACTAAACGGTGCCATATAATTCAGCGCACTCAACAATGAACCGCTCTGCTGTTGATAGTGCCAAAGATCGCCCGCGCCGCTTCGCTGTGCCAGTTGCGCGAGGCTGGTCAGAGCCTGCAAATTGAAATAGCTATAGTGGAACGAGCGTGTGCGTGCCAGTTCCATTGGCTGCGTTCCGTCCGTACGAATTTGCCCGGCGATTTTATCCTGAGCTAAAACCACCATCTGCTTAATCACCTGAGGTTGATGCAAATACCACGCGATGCCCGCCACCTGTGCGGCATACCAACTGCCATGGTTATTAGGTGCATCACGCTCGCCTTGTGCCAACTGACTGTGCAATAGCCAGCCGAGATAATCGCTAAACCATGCATGTATCGCAGCCTGATCCTGCGGGTGCCAGCCGGGCGAATCGTGCAGTAGCTGCAGTGCATCCACTATGCGCGTGGCAAAGTAACGCCCATCCAGCACACCGGTGTGTCGGCCCTCAGCCTTACCCGGCACACCCTGAGCATAATTAAGATTGGGATTCATGCGGGTGGTGGGATCGATGAACCAGCTGCGAATCATCGATTGGGCTTTGGCTGCATTACGGGTTTCGCCGGAGAAATACCAGGCAAGCGCCAATGCCTGCACGTCTGCGGTGAAACGAGCCAGACGCACACCATCGCTTTGGTCGTTTTTACTCGCCGGATTGACCGCACCATCACGGCGTTCCCATGGCAAGCCATTGGGCTTGTCGGGATTCGGCCACCAGTAGGCACTCAGGCTGAGATAATCATGGCGGGAACCGCTGGGAGGTAACATCCCTTTCTGCGTCACGCTGGGATTGGGCTGATTAAGCGCGCGATCGGCAGCCTGCTTGAGTTGCTGCCACGCCTGCTCAGTCTGTGGCGCAGCCTGATGATTTTGCAGCGCAGTTCGCGTCTGTTGCATCTCTTCGCCAGATAAAAAGGCCAGCGAAACAGCTTTGGCATGACAGGTCGCGGTCATCAGCAAGCCGGCCAACAGCCAGATCAGGCGCACATTCAAACGGGGCATCTTCCTCTCCTGGCCCTGCTAAGGATTAGCTCTGTTCATCCAGTTGCAGCGCCACATACAGCAGCAATCGATCGTCAAAATTGCCGAGGTTTAATCCGGTCAGCTCGGAGATGCGGTTCAGGCGATACTCGAGCGTATTACGATGGATAAATAGTGCGCGTGCCGTGGCGCTTGGCTGCACGTTATGACTGAACCACGCCACCAGCGTACGTCGCAATAATCCATTATTATCATTGGCTTTGAGTTTCGCCAACGGGCGCGCCAGTTCATTCGCTTGCCAGCCACCGCGCAGGCTATCCAGCAGTACGGGCAGCACCAAATCCTGATAGAAGAAGCTGCGCTGTTCCGGCATGCGCTGTTTACCCACCATCATGGTGGTGCGCGCCGTACGGTAGGAACGCGCAATACTGCCGGGACCGGTAAAGAAATTACCCAGCGCGATGCGCATTCGCACCTGCCCACTCTCTTTCATACGCTGTAATAACTGATCCACGCGACGGCGGTGATCGTCTTGATCGTAACGGCCGTGGGCGTTGAGCGCCGGCTTCAACACCACCATTTCAGTGAGTGAAACGATAGCAATCAGGTTGTCACGATCCGGCGTTGTCAGCAGAGTTTGTAAATGCTGCAATTCCGACATCGCACTGTCAACGCCAAGCTGGCCGCTGTCGACTTCCACCACCGCCACCACGCGCGGTTGATTGAGATCGATGCCCAGGCGCTGCGCCCACTCGCTCAACGCCGGTGAAAGCGTATCGCTACGAATCAGGTTCAGCACCAGCTCTTCGCGCAAACGGCTATCCTGCGCCAGCATGTGCAACAGCCGCGCTTGTTCCAGCATCATTTCGGCGGTCATACACACCAGTTCACCGTAGTGACGCAGCGCTGCCGGCTGGCCGGTCAGGCCAATTACACCGACAATCTCACCATCAATGCGCAACGGCAGGTTGATGCCAGGACGCACGCCGTGCAGATGTTTCGCCACGGCCTCATCAATGTCCACTACCCTTCCCTGCGATAACACCAGCAACGCACCTTCGTGCAATTCGCCAATACGCTCACGATCGCCGCTGCCAATAATGCGGCCGCGTGCATCCATCACGTTGACATTACTGTCAATAATTTGCATGGTGCGGGCAACAATATCCTGAGCCAGTCGCGCATCGAGATGATAGGTGGCCATCAATCACTCCAGAGAAAGGGAAGAATTGACAGAATACGCATCCCACGCACGGCTGGCATTGTGCAACTGCACATAGCCGGATAGAGAATACGGGAATTGCGGTAGGCGTCACATTGCGAAACGGACATCTGCACAATGTGGACCACACTAAAAAGGTGTTGATGCTAGCCAATCGCGCAGCTGTGCCTGACAAAAACAAAAAAGGCGAGCCGAAGCTCGCCAGTGTTCAATCATCCCAGACTTACTGCATCAGCAGATAGAGGCTGCTGTCGCCACGCTGCACGTTCAGGGCCAGCACGGACGGTTTGGTGTCGAGGATTTTGCGCAGTTCACCAAGGTTGGCAATCGCCTGCTGGTTAACGCCCCTAATCACGTCACCTTTCTTCAGACCAATACGCGCTGCAGCACTGCCTGCCTTCACATTATCCACGCGCACGCCTTTCTGGCCGTTGCTGTCGATGTTGCTCAGGTCGGCACCTTCAATGCCGGTGTAGATCGTGGCGGACTGCACTTTTTCCTGCGAGCTCTGCTGCAGTTCAACCGTAATCGTCACCGGTTTACCGTCACGTAACAGACCCAGCTGCAGTTTAGTGCCTACCGGCAGTGAACCCACTTCTGCACGCAGCGCGGCAAAACTGGTCAGCGGTTTGCCATTCATCGACACCACGACATCGCCGGCTTTCACACCCGCTTTTGCCGCTGCCGAGTTAGGCAGGACCTGGCTCACAAAGGCACCGCGCTGGGCATCGACTTTCATCGCTTTCGCCAGCTCAGAGTTAAGCTCGGTACCCATAATGCCCAGCTCGCCACGCTTCACCTGACCATACTCGATCATCTGCGCCGTCAGGTTTTTCACCATCGCGCTTGGGATAGCAAAGCCGATACCGATATTGCCGCCGTCTGGCGCCAGAATCGCGGTGTTAATCCCGATCAGTTCACCGTTCAGGTTCACCAGCGCACCACCGGAGTTACCGCGGTTGATGGCAGCATCGGTCTGGATGAAGTTTTCGTAGTTCTCGACGTTCAAGCCGCTGCGGCCCAACGCTGAAACGATACCGGAGGTTACTGTTTCACCGAGTCCGTACGGGTTACCGATTGCGACAGTGTAATCACCGACGCGCAGGTCATCGGAGTCCGCGATCTTAATTGCCGTCAGGTTTTTCGCGTCCTGCAATTGAATCAGAGCGATATCAGACTGTGGATCTTTGCCAATCACTTTGGCGTCATAGCGACGACCATCGCTCAGCTGCACCTGAATTTTGGTGGCGTTATCTACCACATGGTTGTTGGTGACGACATAGCCTTTATCGGCATTAATCACGACACCCGAACCGAGTGCACGGAATTTTTGCTGTTGAGTATTGGCGCCGCCGTTGTCACCGCCCTGGCTACCATCACCGCCGCCCTGGCACATTGGCGAGCTTTGGAATGGCGAACCGTCCTGACAGAATGGCGAGTTATCACCAAAGAATTGCTGGAATTGCTGCGGCATGCGCGGGGTTTTCACCGTGGTGCTGCCTTCAACGCTAATACTCACCACGGAAGGCATCACTTTTTCCAGCATCGGCGCCAGGCTTGGCAACTGTTGGTTCGAGGAGGAAGCACTTTCCGCCGCGAAACTGACAGGGCTCAATGCCATGCCCAGACTAAGCGCCAGCGCACTTAACATTAATGTGCTTTTTTTCATTTGTCTGTGTCTCTCTAAGATTTACGGCCAGACCATTGCTGTGGTCGTGATGGTGAGATTAAGTTTTTAGCGCGAAGTTCCTAATAAAGTTTTGGGCAAAGGTAAAAATTTATTCTTCATCTTTACAAAACTCGGCTTATTCCACGGCCATCAAACGACGATACTCATCCCACGCATAATTGTCTGTCATTCCGCTGATATAGTCCTGAATCAAGCGCGAACGGTAATAACGCTCCCACAACAAACGTTGATATTTATGCTCGACAATCAGTGTACGCATCTGCTGCTGATAAGCTTTGCGATGTTTTCCTGAAAGCTTATGGAACAGTCGCGTTTCTATCGGATATTTCGGCAGAAAATCGTCGTTCATCAGCGTAGTAAATTGTTCATAATCCAGCAACATTAATGACTGATAGATTTCCAGCAACCCTTTTATTACCCGATAACCTTGTAATTCGAGTTGCTCAACTTCCGGATGATTAAATACCTGCTGGCGCGCCACGGTTTTAAATAATTTCAACAGACGGCCTTCATCACCGTCATCTTCCAGCAGCGCATGATTGAAGTTTCCTTCAAAAATAGCCGGGAGATTATCGACAAAACGGCGCACGGCATGGCTAACCAACACATTTTGCACGTTAACCCGTAATGACATGAAAAATTGATCGCTCAGGCTACGGCGTTTTTTCTGGTTGGCTTCTTTCCATGCCTCGCTCACTGTGCGACTGAACGCATCACCACTATTTACCGTCCCCCAGGCTTTGAGCAGAGACTTATACAAGGTCTCAACATCAAAAATGTCTTTTTCGACCGCATCATCTAAATCGGCAATACAGTATGAGATATCGTCAGCGGCTTCCATAATCCAGGTGAGTGGATAGCGATGATGCTCTTTAATATCGGTGGCTGCGCGTAAGTCAGCGACATATTCACGCTCGGACAAATAAAAGCCCGGCTTCTTCATCAGCACGCTAAATTCTGCCGGCTTATCGCCCTGCCACCATGCGGGGGCGGTATATTTTAAAATACAGGCCACCTGCGCATAGCTAAGATTAAGCTGCAGCAGCGTATGCACCAGGCGAATCGCCTGCGCATTGCCTTCGAAGTGGCACAAATCCTGACGAATCATTGCATTTAGCTGGTCAAAATCAGTGCGCTGATGCTCATCTGCCACGCCCGCCACCAGCGGGTCCACGAGTTCAAGAGGCAGATTGTCGTCAAACCAGTCATTGATCGCGGCTTCACCAAAGTGACCAAACGGCGGATTACCCACATCATGCAGCAGGCAGGCCATCTCAATCAGACTCTCAAACGCGCCTTCAAACTCCTCCAGCCCGTAATTTGCCAGTCCACCGCCCTGCGTTTTCAGGTATTGCAGGATCTCTTTGGTGATATAGCGCCCGGTTTGCTGCACTTCCAGCGAGTGGGTCAAACGTGAACGCACCGCTGCATTACGCTCCAGAGGAAAAACCTGAGTCTTTTGTTGCAGGCGGCGGATCGCGGCAGAATTGATGATGCGGCCACGGTCACTCTCAAAGTGCCGTGTAATAAAGTATTCGCCCTCTGGATCTTTGCGGCTGGTATAAGGGCGGGTGAAACTGATCTTATTTTTGAAATTGATCGGCGCCATCATTACCCCTTATTTTTTGGTGAATTCATCCTCTGCCAGCCATGGTAGACTATGCCTCACTTTTAAGCTTTACATCCATAACTACAGCGAGATTCTTTATGAAAGCAGGCATTATTGGCGCGATGGAGCAGGAAGTCACCCTGCTGCGTGACAAAATCGAAAACCGTCAGACGCTGACGCTGGCTGGTTGTGAAATTTATACCGGCACGCTGAACGGTGTTGAGGTTGCTCTGCTGAAATCAGGCATTGGTAAAACCGCGGCGGCGCTCGGCACGACCCTGTTGCTGGAGCTGTGCAAACCCGACCTGGTGATCAATACCGGCTCTGCGGGTGGTCTGGCCGCTTCACTGAAAGTGGGCGATATCGTGGTTTCCGATGAAGTGCGCTATCACGATGCCGACGTCACCGCTTTTGGTTACGAACCTGGCCAGATGGCCGGTTGCCCGGCAGCCTTTGTGGCGGATGAAAAACTGATCGCCGCTGCGGAGCAAGTGATTAAGCAGCTGGATCTCAACGCGGTGCGCGGCTTAGTGGTCAGCGGTGATGCCTTCATCAACGGTGCTGAACCTCTGGCACGCATTCGCACCACCTTCCCACAGGCGATCGCCGTGGAGATGGAAGCCACCGCCATCGGTCATGTTTGCCATCAGTTCAAAGTGCCGTTTGTGGTGGTGCGCGCGATTTCCGATGTCGCAGATAAAGAATCCCACCTGAGCTTTGATGAGTTCCTCGTCGTTGCCGCTAAACAATCGTCACTGATGGTTGAAAACCTGCTGGCACAGCTGGCGCGTGGCTAAATATCTGCTGCTGGGGCTATTGCTGATCGGCAATAGCCTGTTTGCTGCTGCCCCACGCGTTATCACGCTATCGCCCCATCTGACCGAACTGGCTTTTGCAGCGGGCATTACGCCGGTGGCGGTGAGTGCTTATTCGGATTTCCCGGCGCAGGCCAATCAGCTGGAGCAGGTGGCAAACTGGCAGGGCATCAAAGTCGAGCGCATCCTGCAACTGAAACCGGATGTGGTGCTGGCCTGGCGCGGTGGTAATCCACAGCGGCAGATCGACCAACTGCAACGTCTGGGCATTAAAGTCGAATGGATTGATCCGCAGACCATTGATCAGATGATTGATGCGTTAGCAGCGCTCAAACCGTGGAGTCCACAACCTCAGCAGGCGGCGGCTGCCGCACAGGCGCTGCGCCAGCAAGAGGATGATCTGCGTAAACAGTATCAACAACGCACGCCGATCCCTCTGTTTTTGCAGTTTGGTCAACAGCCGCTGTTTACTGCATCGCGTAATACGTTGCAAAACGAGGTAATCACCCTGTGCGGTGGCAAAAATATCTTTGCCGACAGCCGTGTCAGCTGGCCGCAGGTGAGTCGTGAGCAAGTATTAGCACGTCATCCTCAGGCGATTGTGATCGGCGGTGGCCCCGCGCAAGCCGCGAATATCGTGAAATTCTGGCAGCCACAACTGACGGTGCCGGTGATTGCCATTAACGATGACTGGCTGAGTCGACCGGGTCCACGTATCTTGCTGGCAGCCAAACAGCTGTGTGCAGATTTACATCCGGCGAAAAATAGCACCAAAAAAGATTAAAGATTCGGCAAAAATTGTCGAAAATCAAAATACAAGGCACTGCGGCCACGTATGCTCAGTGCCCTTTTTGCGCACCGCGCAACTTTTGACTTCACCAGGAATTATCAATGACCAGAGCACTGCTCCTGGCCATAGGGCTTGCGATGGCTGCGCCAATTGGCGCGGCGACCTCCACCGGCTCTATTGCCGTCACGTTGACCATATTTTCCCGCTGCGATATCTCACGGCAAAGCGAACAAACATTGCCATCGATTGATTGTGGACGTCACTTCAGTGCACAGCCGCGCGTGACCGAAAGCGTGTTAAAGCGCGATGCGAAGCGTCGTGAGTCGTCACGATTAGTGACCGTAGAGTGGTAACGTTCTGACCGCCAGAACGGCGGTCAGAAAAGGGGATCAGATGCTGAAGGAAGAACCACAACCGCAAGTCGTTTTCGCGTTCGGGTTTGTCACGATAAAACGTGAACCCTCAAGACCTTCGGTATAATCAACCGAACCGCCCACCAGATACTGCAGGCTCATTGGATCAACCACCAGCGCCACGCCTTGCTTTTCAATGGTCATGTCGCCGTCATTCATTTGATCGTCAAAAGTAAAACCGTACTGGAAACCACTGCAACCGCCACCGGTGATGTACACGCGCAGTTTCAGCTCAGGATTCTCTTCATCCGCGATCAAATTTTTCACTTTTTTCGCTGCTGCTTCAGTGAATTGCAAAGGCAGCGCTGCTACGTCGTCACTCATGTTTTACTCCGGGTAAACGTCCAGGTCAGAAAACGACCTTAATTTCACTATTATCTGCCAGCCGCCCAGTGCAATCAAGTACTGCGCTTGACACTGTGTGCCGCCTGCGCTGCGCTAAAGTATAGCTTTAAAAGGCTTTCGCACCCGCTTGCCTTTCTAATCGGGCGACTCTTCCCTTAGAATGGCGCCAGAATTTTTTTCCAGAACAGCAGGAGCCGAGCAATGAGTAAGTCTGAAAACCTGTATGCCGAAGCGCAACGCCTGATCCCTGGCGGTGTGAACTCCCCGGTACGTGCTTTTACCGGTGTGGGCGGCGTGCCGCTGTTCATCGAACGCGCCGACGGCGCTTATCTGTATGACGCCGATGGCAAAGCCTACATCGACTATGTCGGTTCATGGGGCCCAATGGTGCTGGGGCATAACAACGCCAATATCCGCAATGCGGTGATTGAAGCGGCATCTCGTGGTTTGAGTTTCGGTGCCCCAACCGAAATGGAAGTGAAAATGGCCGAGCTGGTGTGTGAGCTGGTGCCAAGTATGGATATGGTGCGCATGGTGAACTCCGGCACCGAAGCCACCATGAGCGCGATTCGTCTGGCTCGTGGCTTTACCCATCGTGACAAGATCGTCAAATTTGAAGGCTGCTACCACGGCCACGCCGACTGTCTGCTGGTGAAAGCGGGTTCCGGCGCATTGACCCTGGGCCAACCGAACTCGCCGGGTGTTCCGGCTGATTTCGCTAAACACACCCTGACCTGCACTTTCAACGATCTGGCGTCAGTACGCGAAGCCTTCGAGCAATATCCAGAAGATATCGCCTGTATCATCGTTGAACCCGTTGCGGGCAATATGAACTGCATCCCACCGCAACCGGACTTCCTGCCGGGCCTGCGTGCACTCTGTGATGAGTTTGGTGCGCTGCTGATCATCGATGAAGTGATGACCGGCTTCCGTGTGGCGCTGGGCGGTGCTCAGGCTTATTACGATGTCACGCCGGATCTGACCTGTCTCGGCAAAATCATCGGTGGCGGCATGCCGGTGGGCGCATTTGGTGGTCGTCGTGATGTGATGGCTGCACTGGCACCAACGGGTCCGGTTTACCAGGCGGGCACGCTTTCCGGTAACCCGATTGCCATGGCGGCCGGTTTTGCTTGCCTGACGCAGATTGCTCAACCGGGCACGCACAGCACTCTGACCGACCTCACCACCCAACTGTCTGAAGGCTTGCTGGCAGCGGCAAAAGCAGAAAACATTCCGCTGGTGATCAACCACGTTGGCGGCATGTTCGGTATCTTCTTTACCGATGCCGAAAGCGTAACCTGCTATGCCGACGTGACAAAATGCGACGTTGAGCGCTTTAAGCGCTTCTTCCACCTGATGCTGGAAGAAGGTGTTTACCTCGCACCTTCTGCTTTTGAAGCGGGCTTTATGTCGCTGGCACACAGCCAGGAAGATATTCAGCGCACCATTGATGCGGCACGCCGCAGCTTTGCGAAGCTGTAAGCCATTAGCGGGCGCCAGGAATGGCGCCCCTTCATTGATGTGCCCGGCTGTCCCTTGAGGCACAACGTCCCCTAAAGGCACATCGTTATGCTCAGCTACACGCATACACCCATTTCCGTTAGGTTGCACAATTATGCGCAGCTGCCCTGTAAGCGCCGATTGACGTAGGTTGCGCGTTTATGCGCGACGCAACAGCCAGATAAAATACGGCGCGCCGAAGAAGGTCGCCATTAAACCTGCAGGGATCTGATCCGGGAAGGCCAGCATCCTGCCGCACCAGTCTGCAAACACCATCAATCCGCCGCCTAATAATCCCGCCATCAACACCTGCGGTAATGCGCGCCTGAAGCCCAGCATGCGCACGATATGCGGCGCCATCAAACCGACAAAACTCAACGGGCCGATGGTCAAGGTCGCCGTAGCCGTTAACGCCGCCGCCAGCAGCAGCAGGGCCAGACGCGAACCTGTTAATGCCATACCCGCTGAACGTGCCGTCGCACTACCCAGCGGCAGCAGTGTGAGCCAGCGGCTCGCCAGTGGCGCGAGCGCAATAAATACGATACCCACCACGGCGCTTTGCACTGCCTGCGGCATATTGATGTTGTACGTCGAACCGGAAATCCAGCTTAGCAGGCCGCCCATGCGCGGATCGCCACTCGCCATTAACACCATCAGTAAGGTGACAAACGCACTGTTAAGCGCCATGCCCGCCAGCAACATACGCTCCGGTGAGAAACCTCCGCGACTGGCGACCAGCATAATGACCAGCAGCGTCAGCGCCGCGCCTAATGCGCCAGCGGGCAGCAACCACGCCACGGCGTCACCCGGCACAAAGAACATCATCACAACCACACCACAGGCCGCGCCGGAACTGATGCCTAACACTTCCGGACTGGCCATCGGGTTGCCAGTGAGGCGCTGAATCAACGCACCTGCAACACCCAGCATCATCCCCACGACTAACGCCGCCAGCACGCGAGGTGCACGCCACGGCAGCAGTTGATGCAGCATCTCACCACTCACCCACGTCCAGCTGTGTGCATCACGACCAAAGGAGATGCCGATAACGCTCAGCAGCGCCAGCACCCCAAGGCCAATGCCACACCACAGCACCACCTTCTGGCGCTCTGCCGGCACCTTGTCGCCCATATTCATCGCCGGTGGAACCGAGCCGGTACGTAAACGCGGCAACAGCCACAGCAGAATCGGTACGCCAATTAACGCGGTCGCTGTGCCGGTGGAAACCTCGCGCCAGTGGCTGGTCAGCCACAATACGCACTGATCGGCCAGCCACAGCAGTAAGGCACCAATCAGCGGAGCCAGCAGCATACGGCTGAGTAAGCGACGCCCCCCGAGCATTTTCGCCAGCAGTGGTGCAAACAGCCCGATAAAACCGATAATCCCGGCGACGTTCACCAATTGCGCACTTAACAGAATCGTCAGAGCGAGTGCGCCGACACGCGCAGCAGACAGTGCCAGACCGAGATTTTTTGCTACGCCGTCATCAAGCCCCATGAGCGTCAAGGGGCGCAGCAATGCCAGCGCCACGACAAAAGCCAACAGCAGACGCGGCCACAGCATGGCGACGTTGTGCCCATCCATCTGATTCAGTGTGCCGGTGCTCCACAAGAACATATTCAGCAGCTGATCATGATTGAAGATGGCAAAGATTTGATTCACCGAACCGGCATACAGGCTCAGGACCAGCCCGGCGAGGATCAGTGTCACGGGTGACAGCCGTTTGCCCCAGGCCACGCCAAATACCAGGATGCCCACCAGCACTGCGCCCGCCATCGCAGCAAATTGCTGTGTCAGCTCACCACCCGGTAAATGCCAGAGCGTGGCGACCGTAATACCGAGCTGTGCACCGGATGACACACCCAACGTGGTCGGTTCCGCCAGCGGATTACGCAGCACCTGCTGAAACAGTAAACCGGCCAATCCGAGACCCGCCCCCACCAACAGCGCCAGCGCCAGACGCGATAACAGGCTGTGATGGAACACCACCTGTTGGATACTGTTGATGTCCGGCGCAAAGAAGGCTTGTGACCACTGCGCCGTTGGCAGCGCGTCACGCAGATTGATAAAGGTCAGCGCCAGCGCCAGTAAAAACATGCTGCTTAGCAGCATCACAGGAAAGAGACGATGGCGCATCAGTGCGACTCCAGCGCGTGTTCCAGCACGCGAACAAATTTCAGCGCTGAATAGGTCGCGCCGTAATACCAGACGGCAGGCACACGCTTGAAGCGGCCCGCGCGGATAAACGGCAGCGCCTGCCACAGCGCAGTTTTCATCACCTGCTGCATGTCACGATCGTTATCGTGATCAAAACAGATCACCTGCACATCGCCGACATCGGCTAACCGCTCAAGCCCAACCACGGCACTGCCCCAGAAATTGGTTTCACCCTGCCAGGCGTTACTCAGGCCAAGGATTTCCATCACTTCGAGGAACAGACTGTTGGTGCCAAACGTGATGGCGTGACGGCTGTCCATCAATGACATCAGCAGCACCGGACGATCTGCCCAGGGTTTGAGACGTTCGCGCGCTGCCGCTAGCTGCTCATCCAGGAATTGCAGATGCTGTACCGCCTGCGCTTCCCGGCCCAGCCGGGCACCGAGCGCATGCAGTGATTTACGGGCAGTACTTAACGGTTTACCGTCCCCGCTATTCAGATCAAAGCCCATGGTGGGCGCGATACGTGCGAGCTTATCCAATCCTGGGCCATAGCCGTTGGAGTGCAGGATCAGCGAAGGTTCGAGTTGCGTCATCAACTCCAGATTGGGTTCGGTGCGTAAACCGAGATCGATGGTGCTGGCAGGCAGCTGCGGCTCGCCAACCCAGATGTGGTAGTTACGCAAATCAGCCACACCGAGCGGCGATACACCGAGCGCCATCAGTAGCTCAACAGGTAGCCATTCCAGCGCCAGGATGCGCTGCAGATCGGGTGTTGCCGCACGCAATGGGGCAACGTTCATCAGTGGCGTCAGTGCCAGCGCCGTCAGCAAGCGACGGCGTGAAATGTCGAACATGGCGAGGCCTCAGTAAACAAAACTGACGGGAGCACCGCCTTGTGGATGGGGCAAGATGCCCATCGGAATACCGTAGATATTGCCCAGCACATCGGCCTGCATGATGACATCAGGCCCGCCTTCCGCAATCATTTCGCCGCCGCGCAGCGCCACCAGGCGATCGCAATAGCGCGCCGCCATGTTGATGTCGTGCAGTACCGCAATCACCGTCAAGCCACGCTCGCGGCTGAGACGTTGAATCAGAGCTAGCACATCCACCTGATGCGCAATATCCAGTGCGGAAGTGGGTTCATCCAGCAGCAGGCATCGGCTGTTCTGCGCCACCAGCATCGCTAACCACGCGCGCTGGCGTTCGCCGCCTGACAGGCTATCCACCAGACGCCCGGCGAACGGTTTCAAGCCCACCAGCGTAATCGCTTCTTCCACGCGATCGTGATCTTCCTGGCCGTAGCGCCCAAGCGCACCGTGCCACGGATAACGACCAATCGCCACCAGCTCACGCACCGTCATCCCTTCTGCCGCCGGTAACTGCTGCGGCAAATAGGCCACCTGGCGCGCAAAATCTTTGCTGCCCCAGTTCTCCACCGCATCGCGGTTCAACAGCACCTGACCTTCACTTGCCGCATGGTGACGCCCCAGCATTTTCAGCAAGGTGGATTTACCCGAGCCGTTGTGGCCAATCAGCGCCGTCACTTTACCCGGCGCAAAGGTGAGTGAAAGTGGATGCAGCAACGTGCGTCCAGGTACGCGAAAGCTGACATTATCCAGCGTGAAGGTGGTTTCTTCGTGGTGCGGATGCTGCATGGTGATCCCTGGTTAATTAGCACAAAACCGATCTGATTCTGAAGGGGGCGGCCCTGAGGCCGCCCAAAATCACAACATATTCGCCCTGACGAATCAGAAGCGGAAGGTGGCGGTACCAACGATTTGACGTTCAGCACCCCAGTAGCAGGCGTAATCACGATAGCAGCTGGCAACGTATTCACGATCGAACAGGTTGTTGATATTAACACCCACAGAAGAGCCCGGCAGACCGAAACGGCCGAGGTCATATTTCAGCGCTGCGTCGACGGTGGTGTAACCCGCTACGTCGAAGTTTTGGTTTGAGTTACTGCCATTCTGCGTATTCTCTGCATATAACCCTTTGCTTTCACCTACATAACGCACACCCGCACCCAGTGTCACACCTGACAATGCCGTTTCGTGGAAGGTGTAATCCCCCCACAGCGATGCCATATGCTTCGGCACCTGCACTGGTGTTCTACCTTTCAGCACTGTGTCTTCAGTGTATTCGGCATCGGTATAGGTGTAAGACGCAGTCATGTTGATGTTGGCGTTCAGTGCTGCCTTGGCTTCCAATTCAACACCGCGAGAACGGATTTCACCGCTCTGTACGCTGAAGTTAAGGTTGTTTGGATCGGCGGTAAGGTTTTTGGTTTTGGTCAGCTCATACACCGCAGCAGTTACGACAACCGGACGATCTTTAGGAACATACTTCACACCGGCTTCATACTGCTTAGCACGCGATGGATCAAACGGCTGGCCCGAGGCGGTAGTCCCAGAATTCGGAATAAAGGACTCACTGTAGCTAAAGTACGGCGCAATGCCGTTATCAAACACATAGTTCAGACCACCACGCCAGGTGAAGGCCTGATCGTGATTTTTCACTTCGGTATTGCCGTTACGATTCAGTGCTGAAGTCATCGCATAATCGTAACGTCCACCTAAGGTCAGCACCCAACGGTTCCATTCCATCTGATCTTGAGAGTACAGACCGGTTTGCTCTTGGCGATTCAGATATTGGTAAGGGAACGCAGCACCATCTAGCGCATCGTTACCATACTGAGGATTGAACGCACTAATTGGGAATGCTGATCCAAACGCCGCATCAATATCATTACGGGTGCGCTGGTAATCCACACCCATCAGCAAAGTATGATCCACTGCGCCAGTGCCAAATTTGGCCTGTGCCTGCGTATCTACCGCAAACTGATTTAACTTCTCATCTGACACCGCCGAACCACGGGTAATTTCATTGGTGGCAGCGTTGAAGCCATTACCATAAATACTGCGGTAATTGGTTCTCAAATCCGCATAACGCAGATTCTGGCGCACCGTCCAGGTATCGTTAAAGCTGTGCTCGAAGTTGTAACCCACCATCTTGGTGTTGCGCGAGATCTTGTTGCTGTCTTCGCCTTCATCAAAGTTGGTTGGCAGTTTATAGCTGCTACCGTCCGGGCGGGTAATGCCTACCACGGTGCCCTGACGCGGCAACCAGCCGTAATAACCGGTTTCCGGTTCATTCTGGAAGTAGGTCAGCAGGTCAAAGCGGGTATTGGCATCAGGACGCCAGCTGAACGAAGGCGCGATGGTGTAGCGCTTCTCTTTGTTCATCTCCTGCTGCGCGTCGGCGCTGCGAGCCAGACCCGTCAGGCGATAGCTATATACACCGTCATCATCCAGCGAACCGCCAAAATCGAAGCCCGTTGAGTACAGGTTATCGGTGCCCATCTGGAACTGCACTTCACGCAGTGTTTCCTGCGTCGGGCGCTTGCTCACCAGTGACACCACGCCGCCTGGGTTGCTTTTGCCGTACAGCACGGAAACCGGGCCACGCAGCAGTTCCGCACGCTCAAGGAAGTAAGGATCAATAGCGAACTCGGAGTAGTTATCCCCCTGCAGCTTCAGGCCATCAAGATATTGGTTAGTGTTGGTTTCGCTAAAGCCACGAATTGAAAGCGCATCGATTACGCTTGAGCTGCCGCGGTTACCCGTCAGCACGCCAGCCGTGTAGTTAAACGCACCTTTTACGCTGGTTACAGCGTGCATCGCCATCTCTTCCTGCGTCACCACCGAAACCGACTGTGGGTTTTTCTCAATCGGCGTATCGGTTTTGGTGCCGGTAGCACTGTGTTTCGCGGCAATGGTAGGAGCCGGACCCCATGCGCTTTCCTGCGCGACGGTGTTGCCGCCATTGGCGGTCACCACCACGGTATCTTCTGCCAGCGCCTGTGCGTTCAGCGTACCCAGAGTTAAAGAAATTAATAAAGCGAGCGTACGGCGGGAAGTCGCAGCACGGGCAGAACAAGGATTTGAAATTCGCGTATTCATAAAAGGATCTCTCGGAAAGAAAACGACGCAGGTGAATACAAACGAGAATGATTATTAGACGCACGGATTTTAGGCGAAGTTTGGCGAGATCCGCAAGATGTAATGCCTGATGGCGGTGCGTTTGCCACCAGATCGTGCATGTCCATGATCGCGATTAACAAATCACAGGCATGAAAAAGGGCGCCGTAGCGCCCTCAGTTTTCTGCAGCTAACTATTTGCTGCCGAACATATCCTTGATCCAGCCCGCCACGCCGTCAGCATCTTTCTGCTCACCCTGCTGCTGCTGAGGTGACTGCTGCTGAGGTTGCGACTCTTGCTGCTGTTGGATCTGCTGCTGTTGCTGGATCTGTTGCTGCTGTTGCTGGCACAGCGCGTTAGGATCTAACGTCCACACCGGCAGTGAACGCCAGGTGCTGCTACCAGAACCACACACGAAGTTACCGGCAGAGTCGACGTTCATCTGCGTGATATCTTCTGGCGGTGTCAGCACCAGCGGCATCGGCGCCTGGTTGTCGAGATAACGGCGATAAATCTGCATCGCACCGCTCGCACCGTACAGCTTCGACGTCTGGTTGTTGTCGCGGCCAACCCAGGTGATCGCGACCTCTTTGCCATCAATACCCGCAAACCAGCTATCGATCAGATCATTGGTGGTACCGGTTTTACCCGCCAGATGGGCATTCGGGTAACGCGCGCCCAGCGCACGGGCGGTGCCGTGATCGGCAACTTGCTGCATGGTGTACAAGGTCATATAAGCAGCCTGCGCCGGTTCAACGCGTTGCGCCTGCGGGAAGCTCTGGTACAACACCGTGCCATCTTCAGCAATCACCGAACGTACCGCCGACAGGTCGGCGCGGTTACCGCCGCTGGCGATCGACTGGAACGCCTGTGCCGCTTCGATCGGTGTCAGGTTAAGTGCTCCCAGTAACATCGCTGGCACCGGATTAAGCTGATCTTTCGGCACGCCCAGCTTCGTCCAGGTATCCACCACCGAAGGCAGACCCAATGTCATCCCCAGATTTACGGTAGGTACGTTCATGGAGTTGGTTAAGGCATCCACCAGCATCACTTTGCCGCTGAAACGCTTGTCGTCGTTCATCGGTTTCCAGATGGAACCGTTCGGCTGTTTCAGCGCAATCGGCTCATCCGCCAGCCAGGTGTTCAGCCGATAGGTATTCGGCTGGCTCAATGCGGTGAGATAGGTCGCCGGTTTAGCCAGTGAACCGATAGAACGACGCGCCTGCAGCGCACGGTTATAGCCCGCGAACTGCGGATCGGCACCGCCCACCATGGCACGCACTTCACCACTGAAGCGATCCACCACCACCATCGCGGTTTCCAGATCCTTCAAGCCACGCTGTTTTTTCAGCGCCGGGATGCCATCTTCGACCGCTTTTTCCGCCGCATCCTGAGAGATAGGATCGAGCGTGGTGAAGATCTTCACGCCAGACAGATCTTTAATCTTGTCGCCCAGTTTGGCCTGCAACTCGTTACGTACCATCTGCATAAAGGCAGGCTGCGGCGTGATCACGCCCCCTTTCGGCTGCACACCCAGCGGACGCGCCGAGAGCATATCGTACAGCTCCTGATCGATGACGTTCTGCTGTTGCAGCAAACGCAGCACCAGGTTGCGGCGCTCGAGGGCCAGTTTCGGGTTGCGCCACGGGTTATACAGCGAAGCACCTTTCACCATACCGACCAGCATCGCCTGCTGATCGAGGCTCAGCTCATCGACGGGACGACCGAAGTAATACAAACTCGCCAGCGGGAAGCCACGGATCTGATCGTTGCCCGCCTGACCGAGGTAAACCTCGTTGAGGTACAGCTCAAGGATGCGATCTTTGCTGTAACGCGCATCCATGATCACTGCCATGTAAGCTTCACGCGCTTTGCGCCACAGTGAACGCTCGTTGGTCAGGAACAGGTTTTTCACCAGCTGCTGCGTCAAGGTACTGCCGCCCTGTACCGCTTTACCTGCCGTGATATTGGC
Source organism: Pantoea sp. EABMAA-21 (assembly GCF_030053335.1). NCBI lineage: Bacteria > Pseudomonadati > Pseudomonadota > Gammaproteobacteria > Enterobacterales > Erwiniaceae > Pantoea > Pantoea sp. EABMAA-21. The sequence goes on along the minus strand of NZ_JASGBX010000009.1, from coordinate 172,184 downwards.
AAGGAATGCACGGCCAATCGAATACGGGCTAATACCATCATGCTCATAGAAGTGACGGTCTTCGGTCGCGATCAGCGTACTGACCAGCAGATCCGGGAAGCCCGCACGCGGCACGAACAGACGCTGCTCACCGTTCGGCGATTGCAGCATGGTGATCAAACGTGGATCAAGGCGGAAGAAGCCAAAATCACGTCCGGTATCGAGGTTTTTAATCTCGCTCAGTTCGTTGTTGCTGAACGTCAGACGGGCGTTGATCTGCCCCTCTTTGCTGTCCGGGAAGTCAAACGGACGACGCAGCAGATCGATGGTGTTGCCTTTGACGCTAAATTCGCCCGGACGGGTAATGCGCGACACTTCGCGATACTGCGTGCCTTCCAGCAGCGCAATCATCTCTTTTTTGTCGTACGACATCCCCGGCTCAAGGCTCACCATGCGGCCGTAGACAGCAGCAGGCAACTGCCACACTTTACCGTCGATGCGGCTGCGGATTTCAGAGTCGAGATAGATGCCCCAGGCCACCATCACGACCACAAAGACCAGGAAAAGCTTAATTAACCAGCCTAACCAACGACGTTTGCCGCGTGGCGGACGTTTTCCTTTCCCTTTACCTTTTGGTGGCACCGGTGTGCTCTCCTCATCGTCTTCGTCAAAATCGTCCTGATCGATATCATCATCAAGCTCCCTGCGGCGACCCCGGCGCGCAGTGCTGCGCGGCGGCTTTGGCGCTTTTCCTTTACGCCCAATAGGTTCGCGATCGTTCCCAGACATGCTTTTATTCTCCAGGCATAGCTACGGCTACGGCCGTTACTCTAACTGCTTTCTCGTGCTGCGCATGGCAGAACCCTCTGAATTCGATCCACAGAGTGTCACGATGAAAATTTCTTGGTGCGCCTTGTCGGTAAGGCGTTTGCCGGATCGTCGGGCCAGGGATGTTTGGGATAGCGCCCTTTCATCTCTTTCTGCACTTCAGGATAGGCTCCGCGCCAGAACGCAGCGAGATCACGGGTGATCTGCAACGGACGCTGCGCCGGTGACAACAACTCCAGCACCAGCGGAATGCGGCCTTCGGCCACCGCGGGATTTTGCGCTTCCCCAAACATCTCCTGCATACGCACTGCCAACGCTGGAGGCTTTTCAGCATCGTAACGAATAGGCAGGCGACTTCCGGTCGGCACAGTGTAATGAGTTGGCAGCACAGTATCCAGCCGCTGACGTTGTGACCATGTCAGCAAATGTAATAATGCGCTGACAAGATTGACGGCCTGCAGGCTCTTGAGATCGCGCACGGAACCCATCTCGGGTAACAGCCAACGCTCCAGCGAGTCGAGCAGGCTCTCATCGTCCAATGGCGGCCACGCCTCTTCCGGCAGCCACTCGGCGGCACAATGCAAACGCAAACGCAGCTGTTCCGCTTCGGGGGTCCAGCCGAGTACCGAGAGCCCTTTTTCGCGGATCCAGCGCAACATCGCCGGGTGTAAAATCTCCGGTTCCGGTCGCGCCTGCGGCTGTGCTTTTAGGACCAGCGCACCCACGAGTTCCCGTTTCCAGGCGCGCAATGTCCCTTTCTCTTCATCCCATTCCACATCAATGCGCTGCGACACCAGTTCAGGACATTGCTGGCGTAACGCACTTATCTCTACCGGCAGCGCCAGTAACATGCGGGCTTCGGCGGCACTGGCGCCCTGTAACAGGGTCGGCGCGATTAACCACTCATAGCGGCTCAGGCCATCCTGTTCATCCAGCATGGCGCCAATACCGTTAGCCAGCTGATAGCGTGCGCTTTCGCCTCGTCGCTGCGCCAGACGATCGGCAAAGCCTGCCACCAATAATGCGGGGAAAAGATCGGGATTGACGCGGCCATCGCTGGCATTCAACCGTTGCTGCCACTGACGCGCGCGCCTTTGCCAATGCGGCTGTGGTCGATTAAGGGCGTCGCGCAAATCTGCACTACCGTTGCGCGGTGGATCTTCAAGTATCGCCACCAGCAGAGCGGCACTGGCGATGGCATCCTGACTTTGTGCCGCACACAGAATCGCCGTCAAACGTGGATCGCTGCCAAGCGTCGCCATTTTACGGCCGCGCGCGTTAAGCCTGCCGTTTTCTAATGCGCCTAAGCGCGTTAGCAAAGCCTGTGCCGCTCGCAAGCTGAGTTGCGGTGGCGCGTCCAGCCAGCAGAGCTGTGACGCATCCTGGCAACCCCATTGCAGCAAATCGATCTGCAGCGCAGCCAAATCGCTATTGAGGATTTCGGGTTCACTTTGCGCCGCTGCACGCATCGCCTGCTCCTGCGGCAGCAAATGCAGGCAAATACCGGGTTCAAGACGCCCGGCTCGCCCGGCTCGCTGGGTCATGGAAGCCTGGCTGATGCGTTGCGTTTGCAGGCGCGTGACGCCGCTACGCACATCAAACTGTGCCGAACGCTCCAGCCCGCTATCCACCACTAAGCGGATACCTTCAATAGTGAGACTGGTTTCGGCAATGTTTGTGGCGAGCACCACTTTGCGGCGACCGGCAGGCGCAGGCAGAATCGCTCGACGCTGCGCATCCAATGACAGCGCACCATATAAAGGAGAGAGATCCACGTCTTCATCGACGCGGGATTCCAGCTCGCGCTTTACGCGCTCAATTTCTGCCACGCCCGGCAGGAACAGCAGCAGCGAGCCCGACTCCTCACGCAGCAACTGCGCCACTTCTCGCGCCACCGCTTCGTCAAAACGTTGCTGCGGGTTGAGTGAGGCATAACGGCGTATCACCGGAAAGCTGCGTCCTTCAGAAACAATAAAAGGCGCAGCAGGCAGCAGCTGACGCAACCGATCGTTATCCAGCGTTGCGGACATCAGCAGAATTTTCAGGTCATCGCGCAGCCCTTGTTGCACATCCAGCAGCAGCGCCAGCGCCAAATCAGCCTGTAGGCTGCGCTCATGAAACTCATCGAGGATCACCAGCGACACACCTTCGAGCATCGGATCACGCTGCAACATGCGCGTCAGAATGCCTTCGGTCACCACTTCCAGTCGCGTATGGGGGCCGCAGCAGTTTTCACCGCGCATGCGATAACCCACGGTGCCACCGGGCTGTTCCCCCAACTGATCCGCCAGGCGCTGCGCCACATTTCGCGCCGCCAGACGACGCGGCTCAAGCATAATGATGCGCCCCGGCAGCACCGACTGCTGTAGCAGTTGCAGCGGCAGCCAGGTCGATTTTCCCGCGCCGGTGGGTGCCGCCAGTAAAACTTGTGATGACTGAGACAATGCATCGAGCAATGCAGGCAGCACCTCACTTACCGGTAATTCACTCACACTTAACTCCCACTCTGCCTGTGCTAACATGGCGCGCATTGTAGCACTCAACGGCCACGTCACCATGTCGATACAACGTCTGTTTTTTGCCCTCGAACTGCCCGCGCCACTCCAGCAACAGCTGGTACAGTGGCGCGCAGATCACTTTGCAGAAGGGGCAGGAAAACCGGTGGCCGCCGCCAATCTGCATCTGACGCTGGCGTTTCTGGGGGATGTCAGTGCCGAGACCTCGCAGCAGTTACAGCAGTTAGCTTCGCGCATTGTTCAGCCCGGTTTTAGCCTGGATTTGGATGATGCGGGACACTGGCCGCGCCCCGGTGTCGTGTGGCTTGGCTGCCAACGTGCGCCACGCGGCTTGTTGCAGTTAGCGAGCCTGCTGCGTGCTCAGGCGGCACGCCATGGCTGCGCCCAGAGTGCGCAGCCTTTTCACCCGCATATCACCTTGTTGCGCCACGCCACGCAAAAAGTGGCCTTACCCCCGCGCGGCTTTCACTGGCAGTACGATGTCAGTGACTTTGCGCTGTTCTCATCGACCTTTAGCCAGGGACGCACCCGCTATCGGCGGCTGGCGCGCTGGCCATTGCCCTCTTCGTCAGGAGCCTGAATGCAGTTTGATCCACCGTTAAAACCCGCTCGTCTTATCGCGCGCTATAAGCGCTTTCTTGCCGATGTCGTGACGCCAGAGGGGGAGACACTGACCATTCACTGCGCCAATACCGGCGCGATGACCGGCTGCGCCACACCGGGCGATACCGTGTGGTACTCCACCTCAGACAGCATCACGCGCAAGTATCCGCACAGCTGGGAATTGACCGAGACACAGCAAGGCCACTGGATCTGCGTAAACACACTCAGAGCCAATCAACTGGTACGTGAAGCCTTAACCCTTGACGCCATTCCAGAATTGTCCGCTTACACTCACTGCCAACCCGAGGTCAAATACGGCACGGAAAAAAGCCGAATTGACTTCCTGCTGCAAGCGGAGGGCAGATCAAACTGCTATATTGAAGTCAAGTCCGTCACCCTTTTACAGCAGGGTAAAGGCTTTTTTCCGGATGCGGTGACGGCTCGAGGACAGAAGCATCTGCGCGAACTCAGTGCTATCGCGGCAGAGGGTCATCGAGCTGTTTTGTTGTTCGCCGTTCTGCATACGGGGATTGAGGACGTCTCCCCGGCGCGCCATATCGACGCACACTACGCAGAACTACTGGGACAGGCTCAACGCTGTGGAGTGGAAGTGTTGGCGTATCAGGCTCAGATTTCACCTGCTCAAATGTTACTCACTCAGCCCGTCGCCGTGACGATTAACGTAGAGTTGTAATATTTATAGCAATTTGCTGTGATAGGAATGTTCTGGGCGGTGCGCTAAATACGCTGTTCCTCACAGGCTTGTCAAGGTGCGAATATGAATAATTGCCAACCTTGACTGCTTCTGCTATTTATAGCGGCCTGTTTTTTCCCTGATGGGAATCGATATACCCCTTAATAATTCGCGTTGCTGGCAGTCGGTGGTCAATTTAGCCAATGCACATGCAACCTGAAGTATGACGGGAAGGGCGTGTTATCCAGGAGAAACAACATGCAAGAAGGGCAAAACCGTAAAACATCGTCCCTGAGTATCCTCGCCATCGCTGGTGTGGAGCCGTATCAGGTGAAACCGGGCGAAGAGTATATGAACGACGCCCAACTGAGCCATTTCCGCAAGATTCTGGAAGCCTGGCGCAACCAACTTCGGGATGAAGTAGACCGCACTGTGTCGCATATGCAGGACGAAGCTGCGAACTTCCCGGATCCGGTAGACCGTGCCGCACAGGAAGAAGAGTTCAGCCTGGAATTACGTAACCGCGATCGTGAGCGTAAACTGATCAAAAAGATCGAAAAAACGCTGAAGAAAGTGGATGACGACGATTTCGGCTACTGTGATTCTTGTGGTGTAGAAATTGGTATTCGTCGCCTCGAAGCGCGTCCGACTGCCGATCTTTGCATCGACTGCAAAACGCTGGCTGAAATCCGCGAGAAGCAGATGGCAGGCTAATGGCCGTGAGCAGACTGTCGCCGCACGCCGGGAAAACCACTGTTTTCCCGGCGTGCGGTGCACCTCAAAATGAACTCTTCAACCTCTTCCTGCGTTGGGCGTTTCGCTCCCTCTCCTTCTGGTGATCTGCATTTTGGTTCGCTGATAGCCGCGTTAGGCAGCTACCTGAGCGCGCGTGCGCAACAAGGCCGTTGGCTGGTGCGTATTGAAGATATCGATCCGCCGCGAGAAGTGGCTGGCGCAGCGACACGCATCCTGAAACAGCTGGAGCATTATGGCCTGCAGTGGGATGGCGACGTGTTGTGGCAGTCGCATCGTCATGATGCCTACCGGGAAGCGCTGAGCTGGCTGCAACAGCACCGTCAAAGCTACTTTTGTACCTGCACGCGCAGCCGTATTCAGCAGCTTGGGGGGTTCTACGACGGTCACTGTCGGGAATTACATCTCCCTGCAGAGAACGCAGCGCTGCGCCTGCGTCAGCATGCGCCGGTTTATGGCTTTGACGATCGCCTGCGCGGCCATTTAGCGGCAGAGCGCTCGCTGGCGGAAGAAGATTTTATTATCCATCGCCGGGATGGTTTGTTTGCTTATAACCTGGCGGTAGTAGTAGATGACCATTTTCAGGGTGTGACGGAAATCGTACGCGGGGCAGATTTGATTGAACCCACGGTGCGTCAAATCGCGCTCTACCAGCAGTTCGGCTGGCCGGTGCCTGCGTATCTGCACCTGCCGCTGGCCATCAATGACGATGGCAATAAGCTCTCTAAACAGAATCATGCGCCCGCTCTACCTGATGGGGATGCGCGCCCATTGCTGGTATGCGCGTTGCACTTGCTGGGGCAATCGGTTTTAGAGAGTTGGCAAGATGCCACAGTGGAGCAACTGCTCGATAACGCGGTGGCACAGTGGAGTATCCAACTGATCCCACAACAGAACGCGCGAATCACGGATGAGGCGACATCGCCATTCCTAAATGGTTCGCAACAAGCTATGATTAGCCGCTGATTTATTAACACCCTTTTATCACTGTCGAGGTGTCCCATTTTTACCCGAGTCGCAAATTTTTGCCGGAGAGTCCTCAAGCGTGACGAGGAGGCGCCTGAAGAGGTGGAAACTGAAAGTCTGATGACCGTCATTCCCCGTGAAAGCCATAACATCTCACGCAAAGATATCAGCGAAAACGCCCTTAAAGTGCTGTATCGCCTGAATAAAGCCGGTTTCGAAGCTTACCTGGTAGGCGGCGGCGTGCGCGATTTGCTGCTGGGTAAGAAGCCAAAAGACTTTGATATCACCACCAACGCCACGCCTGAGCAGATGCGCAAATTGTTCCGCAACTGCCGTCTCGTCGGTCGTCGTTTCCGTCTGGCACATGTGATGTTCGGTCCTGAAGTGATCGAAGTCGCGACTTTCCGTGGCCATCACCAGGAAGAAGCTGAAGACGATCGCAACAACTCCCAGCGCGGCCAGAATGGCATGCTGCTGCGTGATAACATTTTTGGCAGCATCGAAGATGATGCCCAGCGCCGCGATCTCACCATCAACAGCCTGTATTACAGCGTTGCGGATTTCTCCGTACGTGATTACGTCGGCGGTTTGCAGGATCTGGAAGACGGCGTGATCCGTTTGATTGGCGATCCGGAAACCCGTTATCGCGAAGATCCGGTACGTATGCTGCGCGTGGTGCGTTTTGCCGCCAAGCTGGAGATGCGCATTGCCGCGGAAACTGCCGAGCCGATTCCGCGCCTGGCCACGCTGCTGAATGACATTCCGCCTGCGCGTCTGTTTGAAGAATCCCTTAAATTGCTGCAAGCCGGTTACGGATTCCGTACCTATCAGATGATGCGTGAGTACCATCTGTTCCAGCCGCTGTTCCCTACCCTGACGCGTGGCTTCACCGCCGAAAGCGACAGTCTGATGGAGAAAATGCTGGCTCAGGTGCTGAAGAACACCGACAACCGCATTCAGAACGATATGCGCGTCAATCCGGCCTTCCTGTTTGCCGCGATGTTCTGGTATCCGCAGCTGGAATCGGCCCAACGCATTGCGCAGGAAAGCGGACTGACCTATTACGACGCCTTTGCGCTGTCGATGAACGAAACGCTGGATGAAGCCTGCCGTGCGCTGGCGATTCCTAAGCGTATCACCACCCTGATTCGCGATATCTGGCAGCTGCAGTTGCGCATGTCACGTCGTCATGGCAAACGCGCATGGAAGCTGATGGAGCATCCTAAATTCCGTGCCGCTTATGATCTGCTGGCGCTGCGAGCCGATGTGGAACACAACCGCGAACTGCAAAGCCTGACCCATTGGTGGGGCGAGTTCCAGGCTGCGGCGCCGGTCGAGCAGAAAACCATGATGAACACGCTGGGCGATGATCCGGTGGCACCGCGTCGCAAACCACGTCGTCCGCGCCGTCGTCCAACCGGCCCGCGCCGCGATACCAATAGCGCATCATGATTCGTGTTTACCTCGCCTTAGGCAGTAATCTGGCCGACCCGCTGCATCAGGTTGATGCAGCGCTGGCCGCGATTGATGCGATACCGCACACCTCGCGCGTCGTCACCTCTTCGCTGTATCGCACGCCACCGTACGGCCCGCCAGACCAGCCCGATTACCTGAATGCGGTGGTCGCGCTGGACACCACGCTGGAAGCTGAAGCGCTGCTCGATCATACGCAACGTATCGAGCTGGAACACGGACGAGTGCGCAAAGCGGAGCGCTGGGGTCCGCGCACCCTCGATATCGACATCATGCTGTTTGGCCAGCAGATGATTCACACCCCACGTCTCACCGTGCCACACTACGACATGCACAACCGTGCGTTTATGCTGGTACCGCTGCTGGAAATCGCGCCTGGCCTGCGCTTGCCCAACGGTCAGCCACTGACCGGCATCCTCGCCACGCTGGATCGCAGCACCATCCGCTTGTGGTCTGAGTAGGCGGCAATAATCGCACTACGGTCGTATCGCCTTTTCAATCAATCCAGTACACTGCGCGCATCAGAAAACTCTGGAGTGTGCGATGAAACCGACAACCATCTCCCATTTACGCCAGCTCAAAGCCAGTGGCCGCAAATTTGCCACCCTGACGGCCTACGACTTTAGCTTTGCCCGCCTGTTTGCCGATGAAGGCATTCAGGTGATGCTGATTGGCGACTCCCTTGGCATGACCGTGCAAGGCCATGAATCCACATTACCTGTCACCGTGGCGGATATCGCTTATCACACCGCGTCCGTGCGCCGAGGCGCGCCGAATGCGTTGGTGATGGCCGACCTGCCGTTCATGAGTTACGCCACACCGCAGCAAACCTTCGATAACGCCGCTCAACTGATGCGTGCCGGTGCCAACATGGTGAAGCTGGAAGGCGGTGAATGGCTGGCAGACACCGTGCGTATGCTTACCGAGCGCGCCGTGCCGGTCTGTGGTCATCTAGGCCTGACGCCACAGTCTGTGAACATCTTTGGTGGCTACAAGGTGCAGGGCCGTGATGAAGCGGGCGCGGAGCGTTTGCTGGCCGATGCACTGGCGCTGGAAGCCGCCGGAGCACAGTTGATGGTGCTGGAGTGCGTGCCGGTGTCGCTGGCAGAGCGCATCACTAAAGCGTTAAACATTCCGGTGATTGGCATTGGTGCGGGTAACGTCACCGATGGACAGATTCTGGTGATGCACGATGCCTTTGGCATTACCGGCGGTCATATTCCTAAATTTGCCAAAAATTTCCTCGCGGAAACCGGCGACATTCGCGCGGCAATTCGCCAGTATATTGCCGACGTTGAGGCGGGCATCTACCCTGCCGCCGAACACAGTTTCCAGTAAATCAGGAGAGTTGCAGTGCTGATTATTGAATCGCTGCCGATGCTGCGACGAGAAATTCGTCGCTGGCGGCAGGAAGGCAAACGTATCGCGCTGGTACCCACCATGGGCAACCTGCATGACGGCCACCTGACGTTGGTAGATGAAGCGCGCGAGCGGGCCGATATCGTGGTGGTCTCGATCTTCGTCAACCCGATGCAGTTTGAACGCGCCGATGACCTGGCGCGTTATCCCCGCACCTTGCAGGACGATTGCGAGAAGCTCAATCGTCACAGTGTCGATTTGGTGTTTTCCCCTGCGCCAGCGGATGTGTATCCCAAAGGGCTGGATAGCCAGACCTTCGTTGAAGTTCCGGGGTTATCGTCTCTGCTGGAAGGTGCCAGTCGTCCCGGTCACTTCCGCGGTGTGTCCACTATTGTGAGCAAACTGTTTAATCTGGTGCAGCCCGATATTGCCTGTTTTGGTGAGAAAGATTTCCAGCAGTTAGCCATTATTCGCAAGATGGTGGCCGACATGGGCTTCGATATCGAGATTGTCGGCGTGCCAACCGTACGCGCGCAAGATGGTTTGGCGTTGAGCTCACGTAACGGTTATCTCACCAGCGAAGAGCGCGCGATTGCTGCGGGTCTGAGCCAGGTGATGAACAGCATGGCCGAGCGTCTGAACAACGGCGAACGCCATGTTGAAGAGATTATCGAAACGGCCGAGGCCGCATTGCGTGAGAAAGGCTTCCGCCCTGATGGCCTGGCCATTTGCGATGCCGACAATTTGCAGCCGCTGACGGTGGATAGCCAGCGCGCCGTGATTCTGATGGCCGCCTGGTTGGGGAATGCGCGCCTGATCGATAATCAGCAAGTGGATCTGACGGAGTAACCTCCGTCGTTTAATCGCAGCTTAATAAGGTTATCCCGTTATGATTCGTACCGTACTTCAGGGCAAACTGCACCGCGTGAAAGTTACGCAGGCAGATTTGCACTACGAAGGTTCCTGCGCCATCGACCAGGATTTTCTTGATGCATCCGGCATTCTGCAATACGAAGCCATCGACATTTATAACGTCACCAACGGTCAGCGTTTCTCCACCTACGCGATTGCCGCTGAGCGTGGCTCGAAGATCATCTCCGTCAATGGTGCCGCCGCCCGTTGTGCCTGTGAAGGTGACATCATGATCATCTGCTCTTATGTGCAGGTGGAAGATGAAGTCGCCCGTAGCTGGCAGCCCAAAGTCGCTTATTTCGAAGGCGACAACGAGATGAAACGCATCGCTAAAGCGTTGCCGGTTCAGGTGGCTTGATACAACGAGGGCGGCCATTCGGCCGCCCCCGTAAAACTTAAGTCCGCAATCCGCGACCGCGCTGAATCAACGCATACACCAGTACGTAAAACACCACAATAAAGGCAATCAGCACTGACAGGGTAAACACCAGCGGCACATCATTGATGCCGAGGAAACCGTAGCGGAATCCACTGATCATATATACCACCGGGTTCAGTTTCGACACCGCCTGCCAGAACGGCGGCAGCAGCGTCAGCGAATAGAACACCCCCCCCAAATAGGTTAACGGTGTCAGCACGAAGGTGGGGATCAAGCTGATATCGTCAAAGGTACGCGCAAACACCGCATTCAGCAGGCCAGCCAGCGAGAACAGAATCGCAGTCAGCAGCAGCGTCAGGGCCACCATTGACCACGAGTGCACGTGGAACGGCACAAAGAACAGCGAAATCGCCGTCACCAGAATACCGACGCACACGCCACGCGCCACGCCGCCGCCAACATAACCAGCGATGATAATGTGCGTGGGCACCGGCGCCACCAGCAGCTCTTCAATATTGCGCTGGAATTTGGCGCTGAAGAATGAAGAGGCCACGTTGGCGTAAGCGTTGGTAATCACCGCCATCATGATCAGACCCGGCACGATGAACTGCATATAGCTGAAGCCATGCATATCGCCGATGCGTGAACCAATCAGATTACCGAAGATGATGAAATAGAGCGTCATGGTGATCACCGGTGGCACCAGCGTCTGAATCCAGATGCGGGCAAAACGGTTGATCTCCTTGGCCCAGATACTCTTGAGCGCCACCCAGTATAAATGTGTCATGCTTTCACTCCTTTACCCTGGGTCAGGCTGACGAACAGCTCTTCAAGGCGGTTCGCTTTGTTACGCATACTCAGCACCTGCACGCCCTGCGCACTCAGCTGGCTGAACACGCTGTTGAGCCCCTGCTCACGCATCACTTCCACTTCCAGCGTAGAGGTATCCACCAGGCGATACTGGAAGCCTTCCAGCTGCGGCAGCGGACTACGCGGCGCCAGATCGAGGATGAAGGTTTCCGATTGCAGCTTTGACAGCAGGCCTTTCATCGAGGTGTTTTCCACCAGCTCACCGCTCTGAATAATGCCGATATTGCGGCACAGCATTTCTGCTTCTTCCAGGTAGTGCGTGGTGAGAATAATGGTGGTGCCTTTGATGTTGAGATCTTTCAGGAAGGTCCACATTGAACGACGCAGTTCGATATCGACACCTGCGGTCGGTTCATCCAGAATCAGCAGTTTTGGCTCGTGCATCAGCGCACGTGCGATCATCAAACGGCGTTTCATCCCGCCCGACAGCATGCGTGCACGCTCGTTGCGTTTGCCCCACAGATCGAGTTGGTTAAGGTATTTTTCCGCGCGCTTGTTAGCTTCAGAACGCTCCACGCCGTAGTAACCCGCCTGATTCACCACAATCTGCATCACGGTTTCAAACGGGTTAAAGTTGAACTCCTGCGGAACCAGACCCAGCTGGCGTTTCGCATTGACCACGTCTTTTTCCAGGTCATAGCCAAACACCCGCACGCTGCCGCCGGATTTATTCACCAGCGAACTGATGATGCCGATAGTGGTCGATTTACCCGCGCCGTTTGGCCCGAGCAGTGCGTAAAAATCGCCTGCCTCAACGTTGAGATCAAGCTTCTTCAGCGCCTGAACGCCGCCGGGATAGGTTTTGGTGAGCCCGGAAAGTTCCAGTGCATAAGTCATTGCGAATCCATACCCTGTTGTAGTGACATCAAAGCCCTATGAAATGATAGTGCGCTCACGCCGAGCATGCGGGGTTATTCAGAGATAACGAGTGAAAAATCAAAGATGAAGCGCTGAGCGATAACCCGCGACACTTTACCACTCTGCATGCGGTAGGGGAACGCAAGCGCAGCCCGTCAGTCATTGACTCGCGGGCTGCGCATCTTATCGCAGGCTGGCGGGATTAGCCTTGGTAGATTGTGCGGTTATTCACCGGTCGGGATAACTTTGCCAATATACGGCAGATGACGATAGCGCTGCGCGTAGTCGATACCAAAGCCGACCACGAACTCGTCAGGAATGGTGAAACCAACGTATTCCACGGTCACTTCCACTTCGCGACGCTCTGGTTTATCCAGCAGGGTGCAGATGGCCAGTGACTTTGGCTCGCGCAGGCGCAGGATCTCGCGCACTTTGCTCAGCGTGTTGCCAGAATCGATGATGTCTTCCACGATCAGCACGTCTTTGCCGCGAATGTCCTCATCCAGATCTTTCAGGATTTTCACGTCGCGGGTCGATGACATGCCGCTGCCGTAGCTGGAGGCGGTCATAAAGTCGACTTCATGCGGGACATCGATGGCACGGCAGAGATCGGCCATAAACATAAAGGAGCCACGCAGCAGACCCACCAACACCATTTCGCTGCCGCTGCTACGGTAGTGTTCGCTAATCTGCTTGCCCAGTTCGGCAATACGGGTTGCAATCTCCTGCTCAGAGATCATCACGTCGACGGTGTGTTTCATTGCATTCGCCTGGTTAAGGTTTTCAGAAAGCCACGAAGTCTATCATAGTCGAACCAACCTCTAACGCCGCGCACAGAACGCAAACGATACCGTGGCAAAATTTATTGCGCTGGCCTTAACTACAGAAAACCCACCCGCACTCTCACCGGTATTCTCTGGAGATCCTATGGCCGCTTCATCCAGTAAAAAAACACAGATTGGCACCCACGATCTGCATCCGGAAACGCAGATGCTTAATTACGGTTACGATCCGCGGCTATCGGAGGGCGCAGTCAAACCTCCTGTATTCCTGACTTCGACCTTTGTGTTCAACAGCGCCGAAGAGGGACGGGACTTTTTTGATTTCGTTGCCGGACGTAAGCAGCCGCCGGAGGGCAAGAGCGGTGGGCTGGTATACTCACGCTTCAACCATCCCAATAGCGAGATTGTGGAAGATCGGTTGGCCATCTATGAACAGGCAGAAAGTGCCGCGCTGTTCTCCTCCGGAATGTCGGCCATTGCCACCACGCTGCTGGCGTTTGCGCGGCCAGGTGAAGTGATTTTGCATTCGCAGCCGCTGTACGGCGGCACTGAAACGTTGCTAAGCAAAACGCTGCACGATTTAGAGATTAAAGCCGTCGGCTTCAGCGATGGCACCGATGAAGACAAAGTGTATGAAGCAGCCAAACTGGCGTGGCAGCGCGGTCGTGTGGCGCTGATTCTGATTGAGACGCCGGCCAACCCGACCAACAGCCTGGTGGATATTCAGCTGATGAAGCAGGTAGCAGATGTCATCACCCAGCAGCAAGGTTCGCGCCCGATTCTCGCCTGCGATAACACCTTGCTCGGCCCGCTGTTTCAACGTCCTTTACAGCACGGTGCAGACTTGTCGCTCTACTCGCTCACCAAATATGTCGGCGGCCATTCGGATCTGATTGCCGGTGCGGTGCTGGGCAGCAAAGCGCTGGTGAGCAAGGTGCGATCGCTGCGCAGCGCCATCGGCACACAACTTGATCCGCACTCCAGCTGGATGATTGGACGATCGCTGGAAACGCTGTCGTTGAGGATGGAGAAAGCCGCCAGCAATGCAGAAAAAGTCGCCGCGTTTTTGCGTGATAACCCGCAGGTAGAAAAATTGCACTGGCTGCCCTATCTCGATGCGGACACCTCTGCGGGTGAAACCTTCCAGCGACAATGCAGCGGCGCAGGTTCCACCTTCTCGTTCGATATCAAAGGCGGCCAGCCGGCAGCATTTCGTTTTCTCAATGCCCTTGCGTTGTTCAAACTGGCGGTGAGCCTGGGCGGCACCGAATCACTCGCCAGTCATCCGGGCAGCACCACCCATTCCGGCGTACCGCAGGAGGTACGCCAGCGTATTGGCATTACCGATGCCACGGTACGTTTGTCGATTGGTATCGAGCATGCTGATGATTTGATTGAGGATATCCGGCTGGCACTGGAAGCGGCTCAGGCATAATCACTTGCCTGGCACGCTCAGAGAGGAGTTAGCGGCGTTGACCAGGCATCGAGCAGCAGGATAAGGCTGTCCGATGTCCACGCTCGTGTGCTGCCGTAAACCAGGCCACTTGTGCCCTGCCCCTGTAACAGGAAATCAGGCCATTGGCGCCCTGATACTGCTGCTGAGCAGTAAAATGCCACGCTTATGCCCTGGTGTTGCTAAACAACCCGCAGCGAAGACGTTTTGGCTTCGCTGCGGTGAGGCAGTCACTTAGCCGACAGTGAAGCCTAGCATCATGCCGGTATCTTCATGCTCCAGCAGATGGCAATGCGCCATGTAGGCGTTATCGGCATTGGCAACGTAGTTAAACCGCACCAGCACCTCACTGCGCCAGCCGTTCACGCTGACCATGTCTTTCCAGCCCGCGCGATGCGGCGCTGGCGGCTTGCCGTTTTCTGACAGGATGCGGAACTGAGTGCCATGAATGTGGAACGGATGCAGCATGGCATCGCCCTCACCGGAAATGGTCCATTTTTCCAGCTTGCCGAGTTCAGCATTGAACATCGGCTTGGTCATGTTAAACGCCTGACCGTTGATTTTATTGCCGTTGTGGAAATCGTAAGCCGCTGTTTTTGCGTGATCCATCGGCATACTGCCATGGTCCATCTTCATGGCACCGCCGCTCATGTCCATGTTGCCATGATCCATCTGCATGGTCCCACCCTTCGAGTCCATGTTGCCATGATCCATTTTCATCCCGGCCATGGCTTGATGACCGTAACGATCCATCAGCGCCTGCATGCCTTGTTGATCCAGTTGCGGATCCATCATCAGTTGTAGCCAGCGGCTTTGCACGCCTTCCACTGATGGTAGCGGCGGCAGATCCACCAGCTTATCCGGCATAGAACCACTTGCCATCACGCGCAGTGGCAGAATTTGCACCAGCGGCAAGGGTTGATCAAAGGGTGCCAGCGTCATGCCCATCTGCGTCACCGGCAGCGTCACCATGTCGAAGGTTTTGCCGTCTGAAGTATCAATCATCACTTCGAAACGCTCGCCAGGCAGCAGCGGCAGGCTATCCACTTTTACCGGCTCGGCCAGCAAACCGCCATCGCTGGCAATCACGTACATTGGGCGCTTATCACTGGTGGCGATATCCAGCGAACGGGCATTGCAGCCGTTCAACAGACGCAAGCGCAGCCAGCCGCGTGGCACCGCTTGCTGCGGATACTGCACGCCGTTGGTTAACATCATGTCACCAAACCAGCCCACCGCCGCGCGCATGATGTCGAGTTGGTAATCGATTTTTGCGCCGTCTTTGGTCAGCTGTTTATCCTGGAAAATCAGCGGCACGTCATCTTCGCCCCACTGCATCGGCAGACGCAATTTGCCGGAATCTTCGTCCTCTAACAACACCAGTCCCGCCAGCCCCTGCGCCACCTGATAGCCGGTTTTGCCATGCTGATGCGGATGGAACCAACAGGTGGCAGCCGGTTGATCGGGCGTAAAGGTCACCTGACGTGAGGCACCGGGCGCAATCAGTGCTTGCGGTCCACCATCAACATCGCCAGGAATTTCCAGACCGTGCCAGTGCAATGTCGTTGCTTCCGCCAGCCGATTATGAATATTCACCGTAACGGCTTTCTCGCGCGGCAACCGCAGCGCCGGGCCGAGCAGACTGCCGTTATAGCCCCACGTCGGGACGGATTTGCCGTTCCATTGGCTGGTGCCACTCATCGCGGTAAGCGTGTACGCTCCGCGTGCATCGGGCTGCAAAATAGAGGGGATCGGTAGCAGCGGGCGCGTCGCCGCCATTAACGAACGGCTCCACAAAGGCAGCGCACCTGCCGCGCTGAGTGCGGCGGTCAACTTTAGAAAATGACGACGTTGCATATTCTTATCCTTGTCGTGAATAAGGGCACAGCGTAAACCTTTACCCTGCGGGAGGGTCAAGCTCCTTAACAGAATGCGCCGATAAAAACCGTGGGAATGCCCCATTTGGGCAAATTTAGCGGAATCCCTGCAATAACTGTGCTAACGTCAATAAATTGTCCCTTGTTGAGAATGATTATGACGAAAAGCATCAAGATCCTGCTGCTGGCGGGACTCCTTGGCTTCTCCTCCACCAGTTTTGCCCTGAGCGAATCCGAAGCTGAAGATCTGGCCGATCTGACCGCGGTGTTTGTTTACCTGAAGAACGATTGTGGCTATCAGGATCTGCCCGATGCGCAAATTCGCAAAGCGCTGGTGT
The DNA here is from genome assembly GCF_030053335.1 of Pantoea sp. EABMAA-21. NCBI lineage: Bacteria > Pseudomonadati > Pseudomonadota > Gammaproteobacteria > Enterobacterales > Erwiniaceae > Pantoea > Pantoea sp. EABMAA-21. Next base: position 155,544 of record NZ_JASGBX010000009.1, on the reverse strand, counting down.
TTTTTGCCCAGCAGAACCGCTGGGATCTGGGCAATTACAGCAACTACAACATGAAGTCGCTCGGCGAAGAGAGTTACAAAGATTTGAGCGGTATCGCCATTACCAATGACAAGAAGTGTAAGTCGCTGGCGCGTGACTCGCTGAGTCTGCTCGCTTACGTCAAATAGCCCGCCATCCCGCTCTGCTGCTGAAGATTTGACCGTGCAACCACGGTCATATTTCGCTATGCTTTTTCCCCTAATTTCATGGCGATGACATTCGAGGAGAGCCCCATCATGGCCCAGAATGAAATGTGGTATGAGACGCTTCATGCCGGATTTGGACAGTATTTCACGGTAGATAAACTGCTTTATCGCGACAAAACGGCGCATCAGGATCTGGTGATCTTTGAAAATGCCGCTTTTGGTCGTGTCATGGCGCTGGACGGTGTGGTGCAAACCACCGAGCGCGATGAGTTCATCTACCACGAAATGATGACCCACGTGCCAATCCTGGCGCACGGCAAGGCGAAACGCGTGCTGATCATTGGCGGTGGCGATGGCGCCATGCTGCGCGAGGTCTTACGTCACCAAACCATTGAACAGATCACCATGGTTGAGATCGATGCCGGCGTGGTGAGTTTTTGCAAGACGTATCTGCCCAATCACAGCGCCGGTGCCTACGACGATCCACGGCTGAATCTGGTGATTGATGATGGTGTGAATTTCGTCACCCAGACGCAAGAGAAGTTCGACGTCATTATTTCCGATTGCACCGATCCCATCGGTCCCGGTGAAAGTCTGTTTACCTCTGAATTCTATGCCGGCTGCAAACAGGCGCTGAATCCAGGTGGAATCTTTGTGGCACAGAACGGCGTCTGTTTCCTGCAGCAGGACGAAGCGATCAACAGCCATCGTAAACTTGGCCATTACTTCTCCGACGTCAGCTTTTATCAGGCGGCAATCCCCACCTATTACGGCGGCATCATGACATTTGCCTGGGCAAGCGACAACGAGACGCTACGCCAGTGGGATGCAGTCACCCTGCAATCACGCTTTGACGACGCGGGCCTACGCTGCCGCTACTACAATCCCGCGATTCATGTCGGTAGCTTTGCCTTACCGCAATATCTGCTGAATGCCTTGTCGTGTGAGGAGTGACGAAATTGCAAAAGCTGAAACTACACGGCTTCAATAATCTGACGAAGAGCCTGAGTTTTTGTATTTACGATATTTGCTACGCCAACAGCGAAGCGGAGCGTGATGGCTACATCGCCTATATTGATGAGCAGTATAATGCGAATCGCCTCACCGAAATCCTGACTGAGACCTGCTCAATCATTGGTGCCAACGTGCTGAACATCGCGCGACAAGATTATGAACCGCAGGGTGCCAGCGTCACCATTCTGGTCAGCGAAGAGCCGATCAATCCGCAGGATATCGATAAATCTGAGCATCCGGGTCCGCTGCCCAATTCGGTGGTGGCGCATCTGGATAAGAGCCATATTTGCGTGCACACCTATCCAGAAAGCCATCCTGAGGGGGGATTGTGCACCTTCCGCGCTGATATCGAAGTCTCCACCTGTGGGGTGATTTCGCCGCTTAAGGCGCTGAATTACCTGATTCACCAACTGGAATCGGACATCGTTACCATTGATTATCGCGTGCGTGGTTTTACCCGTGATGTGAATGGCTTAAAGCACTTTATCGATCACGAGATCAATTCGATTCAGAACTTTATGTCCGAGGATATGAAGTCGATGTACGACATGGTGGATGTGAACGTCTATCAGGAAAATATCTTTCACACCAAGATGTTACTGAAGGAATTTGACCTGAAATACTACCTGTTCAATACCAGGCCTGAAGAACTCAACCCGCAGGAGCACAAGCGCATCACCAATCTGCTGTGGAAAGAGATGCGTGAAATCTACTACGGCCGCAATATTCCGGCGACGGGATTGAAGCTATCGTAGTGGGCTGCGATTAACGGGTGCGCATCAATGGGCACCTACGCAAGCAAATGTCGGTGCAGGGCTAGCATTGGGTTAACCCTGTTGCTGAAGGGTCGCCTTTGATGGCGACCTTGTTACATCAGGCTGTCAGCTGCAAACCAATGCCACGCTCACGCAACGCGCGACAAACTGCGTCGTCGAGACGCGCATCCGTCACCACATCGGTCAAACTATCAATCGGTGCGGCGCAGTATAGCGACCAGGAACCGTACTTACTGCTGTCAGCCAGCAGAATGCGGCGGCGTGCATTCGCCAGCAGATCCATCTTCAGACCGGCTTTATCTTCCGTCGGCGTCGTAATCCCGCGTTCGATACTCCACGAGTTACAGCTAACGAACGCGATATCCGGATTGATGCTGCGCAGCAGGCGTCGGCCATGCTCCCCAATACAAGACTGACTGGAGTCATCAATACGGCCACCAATAATGGTGGTTTCAATCTGCTTGAATTCAGACAGGAACAGCGCGATATGCAGGTCGGCGGTGATCACTCGCAGTTGCAGATGCGTGAGCTGGCGCGCCAGTTCCAGCATGGTGGTACCGGCATCCAGCACCACGGAGTCGCCCGACTGCACATAGCTGGCGGCAAACTGCGCGATGGCCTGCTTCTCGGCCAGATTACGCTGCATTTTTTCCAGCGTGGTCGGCTGCGCAGGAATAAAACGATTGAGCGTCACTCCGCCATGGCTGCGGCTAATGACGCCTTCCTTGTCGAGCTTGATCAGATCGCGGCGGATCGTCGCCGGTGAAGCCGAGATCGCACTCACCAGCTGTTCTACAGTGACCAGATTATGACTTTTCAGGTAGTCCATAATCTGGTCGAGACGGCTTTGTCCCTTCATATTTCCCTATGCTAGCTGCATCGCGAGTTTAATGGAGATCGCCATGCTCGCAGAGTTCGCTTTACCTGTCCAGGCGATATCAAACGCCGTGCCGTGGTCCGCGGAAGTACGGATAAACGGCAGGCCAGCGGTGATATTGACGCCATCATAAAAACCTAACAATTTCAGAGGGATGTGCCCCTGGTCGTGATACATCGCCACCACCATATCGTACTGACCTTGCTGACACTGCAGGAACACGGTATCCGGCGGGCACGGGCCATAAACATCAATGCCCTGCTCTTTCATCACTTTGATTGCCGGTGCTACGGTGGTGATCTCTTCGTCACCAAACAGGCCATTTTCGCCCGCATGCGGATTCACCCCAGCTACGGCAATGCGCGGCTTGTCGAAACCGACGCGGCGCAGGAAGGTATCCGCCATGCCGATCACCGTCTGGATACGGTCCCCATTCAGGGTGTCGAGGAACTTACGCAGCGCGATATGCGTCGTGACGTGGATCACCTTCAGATGATCGGTGTACAGCACCATGGCGTAGTTTTTGGTGTTAGTCAGTTGCGCCAGCAGTTCGGTGTGTCCCGGATAAATGTGCCCTGCTGAGTGCAGTGCTTCTTTATTGAGTGGAGCTGTCGCGATTGCGTGCACTTCCCCGGCCAGTGCCAGTTCGGTGGCGCGTTTCACACAACGCCAGGCCAAATCGCCCGCTTCCTTCTGCACTACGCCCGGTTTCAAGGCTTCAGGATTCGCCAGCGGTTCATCGATCACGTTGATGATGCCCGGTGTGAAATGCGCGTCTTTGACGTTATCCAGTACGCGTAATTCAGCCTGCGGCGTAATGTTCAATCCCATCACCCGACGCAGCGTGCTGGCACAGCCGACCACCACTGCCGGGATCCCCGCCAGGTCGCCTTCCGCTAACGCTTTAATGATGATCTCCGGGCTAATGCCCGCCGGATCGCCCATGGTCACCGCAATAATTTTATTCACTCGACTTCTCCTCAATGAAACGGATGGCTTCTATCAGGGTGTTTTCGTCACCAAAGCCACCCGCTTTGGTCATCACCGGCAGGTGTAATTCGCTATTTAGCAGAACCCCGTGCGGCACACAGCCCGCCACCAGGCCCTGAATCTGAAAACCACTGGCGCCGAGCGCTTGTGCGACGGCAATTGCCACGTCGCCGCCCGAAAGATACAACCCGGCAGGCAAGGCCTGGCGGCAAACGTTGTGGGTCAATTGGGCGAGGAAGTGGCAGATGCGTTCTCCCAGCTCCTGGCGTGACACCTGATATTGCTGACACAGCTGTTCAATCTCATGGCGTTGCTCTGCATGCTGTGTGGTGCGCACTACGCAGTGTGCGCCGTCGCGTAAAGCCTGTTGCATCGCCTGCTGCCACTCGACAGCCTGCGGCCACGCGGGCTGAGCAAACAACTGACGAATATCAATATCGATAATGCGAATGTCACGTTGGGTCGCGAGGCGGGCGATTTGCTGCTGCGCGATGGCGCTCATCGAACCCACCACGGCCAGCACCGGCCTGGCCGGACGCGTCGCCAGATATTCGCCCAATGCATCACCTAATCCGGAAGCGCCTGCGAGTAAGGGTCGTGCGGGTAAACTCGCCGCCGCCGCCACAATCAGCGCAATATCAGCATCCTGCTCGGCATCCAGCACCACTAAGCCCTGCCTACTGGCAAGCACCTGTGCCAGCTTGCCACTGCGCACCGTCGCCAGGTCCAGAGTTTCACCGGTCAGATCGCTTTGCATGTGCAGGCGGGTTAACACATGGCTACTGGTCACCGGGGTTTTCGGGTCGCTGGCAAATTCGGTGTCCGTCAGACGCTGCTGGTTGATCCAGACTTCACCTTCACGCGTGGTACGGCCCAATTTCGGCACAGCGGGCACCACCAGCGCTAAGGTTTTTCCGCTGGCGTGCAATGCGGCCTCAATCTCTGCGCCCGGATTGCCGCGCAGCGTGGAATCAATCTTTTTAAACAGCCAGCCATCCTGGGCAATCGCCTGATGCTGCTGTAATGCTAGCGTTGTACGATGCGCTGCTTCTGCTGCACTGACTGCACGGCTGTCGGTGCTGATGACCAGCACATCGGCGCTGCTGGCATCGTGGGCTGTACTGCTATCAAACAGCACATGCACCTTTGCGCCTGCTCGCGCCAGTCCGCTACCGGCGTCGTTGGCACCGGTAAAATCATCCGCGATCACTAAGACGGGTGTTTTCCATGGCTGTGAAGTCATTCTCTTTCCTCTGACGGCAGTTCGCCGTGTTGAGATTGATTATATTCAATCATGATTGATTATATGTGAGCAAGATCAAATTATTTGAAATCAATTTGTCCTATAAATTTAGGCACTGTAGTGACAGAACCCGCACTGAATGAGCAAAGTTAATCATTTAGTACGAAAAAACCGCGATAAGGGTATGAAATGAATATCAACAGCACCGTGATCAGTGGCTTCCAGGCGCTTAATGACCTCAGCTATTTACTGCAGAGTAAAGACAAAGCGCTTCTGGTCACCGACAAGAATATCGAAGGCATTCCAGCGGTTCAGTCGCTGATCGCGCAGCTGAAACAGCAGATCAGCAGTTTGAGCATCGTCAACAGCGTGCCGCCGGAGCCAAGCCAGCACGATGTCGCCGCCATTGTTGCCGCACTACCTTCTACCGACGTCGATCTGGTGATCGGCGTGGGCGGCGGCAGCGTGCTGGATGTCGCCAAACTGCTGTCGATTCTGTGCGTTGATGGCGCGCCAACATTGGATGCCCTGCTGGCCGGAGAGAAACCGCTGACCCGCACCACGTCACTGTTGATCCCGACCACCGCCGGTACCGGCTCCGAAGCCACGCCAAACGCAATCCTGGCGATCCCAGAGAAAGAGACCAAAGTTGGCATCATCACTCCGGTGATGCTGCCCGATTATGTCGCACTGGTGCCTGAACTGACCACAAGCATGCCGCCGCATATCGCCTCTTCGACCGGTATTGATGCACTCTGTCATCTGATCGAGTGCTTTACCGCCACCGTGTCCAATCCGGTGAGTGATAACTATGCGCTGATCGGCATGAAAAAGCTGTTTGCCAGCCTTGAGACCACGATTGCCGAACCGGGCAATCTGGAAGCGCGCCTGAATATGTTGTGGGCTTCTTATTACGGTGGCGCATCGATTGCCCACGCCGGTACCCATCTGGTGCATGCGATGTCCTATCCGCTGGGCGGCAAATATCATCTGCCGCACGGCGTGGCGAACGCCATTCTGCTGGCACCGTGCATGCGCTTTGTACGCCCCGCCGCCGTGAGCAAATTCGCGCAGGCCTACGATCTGCTGCCGGACGCAGATGCCTCACTGGATGAAGAAGCCAAATCGCATGCGCTGGTGGAGTACTTTGCCGCGCTGGTGAAACGTCTCAAACTGCCTGCCAGTCTGGAAGAACTGGGTATCGGCCCGGATCACCTGCCGTATCTGGTTGAAGCCGCGCTCGACGTGCAGCGACTGATGAAGAATGTACCGATGAAAGTGAGCGCCGATGACGTACGAAACGTCTACCTGACACTCTTTCCGGCTTTGAATCACTAAGGATTAATGAGGGCATCATGAGTAAGAAAATTCAGGGCGTATTAACCGCCATCGTCACCACCTTTGACAGTGAAGGTGCGTTTAATCCCGCGGCTCAGCGCCTGCAGGTACAACGTCAGCTCAGCGCGGGTAACGGCATCTTCTGCGGCGGTACCAACGGTGAGTTCTTTGTGCTCAACGAGCAGGAGAAGTTAGCGGTTACCGAAACCTGCGTCGATGAAGTGAACGGCGCTGCCCCGGTTGTGGCGCACATCGGTGAGATCTCTACCCGTGAAACCATCCGCCTCGGCAAACAAGTCGCCAAACTGGGCGTGGATGCGGTTTCGGTGATCACTCCGTATTTCGTGCCGCTGAAGCAGGAAGAGTTGATTGCCCACTACCGCGCGGTGGCAGATGCGATTGAAGTCCCGCTGTATCTGTACAACATCCCTGCACGCACCGGCAACACCTTACAGCCGGAAACCGTGCGTGCGCTGGCTTCACATCCCAACATTATCGGCATCAAAGACAGTGCGGGCAGCTATGAGAGCCTGAGCGGTTTCCTGAAGGCCGCTGAAGGCGTGGAAAACTTCAACGTGCTGACCGGCCCAGACTCGCTGATCCACCGTGGCTTTGTTGAAGGTTGTACTGCCTGTATTTCGGGTCTCGCCAACGTGGCGCCGAAAGAGATCAACGCTATCTGGGCACATTTCCATGCGGGCGATATTGAAGGCTCACGCCAGGCACAAGAGAACATCACGGGCCTGCGCACCGATCTCTACAGCGTCGGTTTCCCACCGGCCACCGTGAAGAAAGCTGTTTCACTGCTGGGTTCAGATGTGGGTAACAGCCGTTATGCGGTGAGCTTCTCTGCCGAAGAAGAGCAGAAGATCCGCCAGATCGTGAATCAGTATTTGCAGTAAATACCGATTGGGCAGCGGTTGCTGCCCGTTCCAACACCAGGATTGGGAAACGCTATGAAAGTTATCTGTACTTCACCGTCTTTCGCCAAATACGACGCTGCGCCTATTGATGCGCTGGAACAGCAGGGTTTTGAGCTGATCACCCTGCCCGCCGATGCACCGCTTAGCGCGCTGGAGCCGCATCTGGCCGAGACCGTGGCGATGATCGTTGCCTTTACCGATGTGAATGAAGCAATGCTGGCAAAAGCACCTCAGCTGAAGATCGTGTGTAAGCATGGCGTGGGCGTCGACAACATCAATCTGGATGCCACCCGCGCACGCGGCATTTACGTCACCAATGTGCCGGATGCCAATAAACATGCCGTGGCTGACTTCGCGTTCGCGTTGATTCTGAATAGCGCACGCCAGATTACCCAGGCTGCAATTGAAACCCGTGCCGGTAACTGGCCGCGCATCTTTGCCACCGATGTGTATGGCAAAACGCTGGGCATTATCGGCCTCGGGAATATCGGTAGACAGGTTGCGCTGCGTGCCAAAGGCTTCAACATGCGCGTGATTGCTTTCGACTTTTATCCGGATGAAAAATTTGCCGCCGAGCATGGCATCGAATTCGTCAGCCTCGATCAGCTGACCGAAAGCAGCGATTTCATCACCTTGCACAAGCCGCTCACCGATAAAACCCAGAATCTGTTCGATGCTGCGCGCATCAAGCGCATGAAGAAGAGTGCATTCCTGATCAATGCCTCACGCGGTAGCATCGTCAATGAGCAAGATCTGTATCAGGCACTGCTGGACAACGTCATCGCTGGCGCGGCCGCCGATGTGTTTGAGCAGGAACCGCTGGCGGAACATCCGCTGTTCACCCTCAGCAACTTTATCCCGACTTCGCATATCGCGGGTTACACCGACGGTGCCATCAGTGCCATTGGTGAACGTTGCGTCGCGCAGATTGTGCAGTGCATCAAACAGGGCGAGCGCCCGACAAATGTTATGAACGGGCTGGATTAATTTTCTCAAAACCCTACTTAATCCAAATTTTAATCCCCAGTCATTGGTGCTGACGCCAGCGACAAGGTCATTTGTCCCCCGAATGTGGGGTGGATGATTGCAGTCAACGCCGCGACAGCGCGAAAGACACCGGGAAGGTGAAAAAATATTATGAACAACACCTCTCGCTCTACCCGCATTCGCTGGTGGATTGCTGGCCTGATGTGGCTGGCGATCGCCATTAACTATATTGACCGTACCGTACTCTCTGCGGCTGCCCCGCATTTGATCAAAGAGCTCGACATTAATCCCGAGATGATGGGCTTTATCATGGCAGCGTTCTTCTGGTCATACGCGCTGTTGCAGATCCCGGCAGGCTGGTTTGCCGACCGCTTCGGTCAGAAAAAAGGTCTCGGTATTGCGGTGGCCTGGTGGTCAATTGCTACCATGGCGATGGGCCTGGCAACCGGCTTTAAATCTCTACTGGCGCTGCGTTTAGCGCTGGGTGTCGGTGAGGCCGCAGCCTATCCGAGCAACGCCGGGATAACCGCGCGCTGGTTCCCGGATCGCGAACGTGCCACCGTTTCAGGCCTGTTCGACAGCGCCTCGAAGTTTGGTGGGGCCGTGGCCATGCCGTTGATCGTATTTATGATCGCCATGTTCGACTGGCGCATCACTTTCCTGGTGATTGGTTCACTCGGTGTGTTCTGGGTAATTGCGTGGTACTTCATCTATGCGGAAAACCCGGAAGATCACAAATCGATCAGTCAGGATGAAGTGCGCTTTATCCGTAATGGCCAGGCGCAGAAACACGGCGACAAAAGCGTACGTCCGATGAAGTGGTACAAACTGCTGCGCTACCGCAATATCTGGGCAATGTGCATTGGCTTCTTCACCATTAACTACACCTCATACTTCTTTATTACCTGGCTGCCGACTTATCTGGTGAAAGATAAAGGCATGGATTTCCTCAAGATGGGGATGGTGGCTGCGCTGCCGCTGATTTGCGGCATGGTGATTGAAGTGCTGGCCGGTTGGGCATCGGATCGCATGGTGCACAAAAAAGTGCTGTCACTGACCGCCACGCGCAAGCTGTTCCTGACTATTGGTCTGATGATGGCACTGTGTATCGGCTTCGCCCCGTTCACTGACTCGGTATTTATGACCGTGCTGTTGCTGTGTATCGCCAAATCGGGCACCACCGTTGCGGCTTCTCAGGTGTGGGCACTGCCTGGCGATGTGGCACCGCAGAACAGCGTGTCGATCGTGGCTGGCCTGCAAAACACCGTATCCAACATGGGCGGTGCGGTGGGGCCGATTATTACTGGTGCCATCGTCGGGGCGACAGGCCACTTCACCTGGGCACTGGTGTTCTCTGCTGTATTAGTGGTTATCGGTATTCTTAACTACCTGTTCCTGATGGGCAAAGTCGAACCCATCGTGGATGAGGAACAGGCGCATCATCCACACTCCGTGGTAAGCGGCGCGTAAGTGCCAAACTCGCCGCATCGTCCTGATGCGGCGTTTCCCCTACAGAAAATAAAAAACAATTGGAGGCGACATGTCGCTGAATTCAAGGGGATCATCTGCCGCCATTGAGTCAGGGAAAGCCAGAGTCTAAATAAAACTACGCCACGACAATGCAGGCGAAATTTTGCGGTTATCTGCCCGCAAGAAACTGCCGATACGCCGCGATCACTGCGAGGAAATCTTCCACGCCGCAAAATGACAGACTCTCTTCGTCGTAATACGTCATGCCCTCTTCCATGCCATCATCTTCCAGCGCCAGCTGGTTGGCTCGGATCATCACCTCTTCTTCATCCAGCCAGATGGTGTATTCATGCCCGACACGCTGCCACTGATTAATCGTTCCTTTGACTTCCCGCGCCGCCGCTTCCACTTCATCCAACAGGCCGGGATGCTCTCTGACCTCTTCATTGAACCAGTGCCCCACTGCTTCGTGGTCCATCGACATACGCACTTTGACCTGTCCGGTCAAATCACGCAGAAATTCATACTCCATGGGTTTGCCTCGTGTAGCTAATGGCGCGACGTGCAGCACCAGTTAGGTGCATTTTGTGCGTAGCGCGCTGAATAAAGTGGGATCGCGCTCGCATTATGCCTGGACATGCTCGAGGAAAAAAGCGCATAAAAAAAGGGACGATTCGCATCGTCCCCTCTTCATCCTTCGCGCCGATTAAACCGCGGTCTGGAAGATAACGCCGTCAGCTTTTTCAGTGTACTGACCCAGCTGGTCAAAGTTGAGATAGCGGTAAGTATCTGCCGCCGTCTTATCAACCTGAACCATAAACTGCTGATACTCATCTGGCGTTGGCAGTTTACCCAGCAGGGATGCCACCGCAGCCAACTCAGCCGAAGCCAGGAACACGTTCGCGCCGGTACCGAGGCGGTTCGGGAAGTTACGGGTTGAGGTGGAAACCACCGTCGCACCGTCTTTCACACGCGCCTGGTTACCCATGCAGAGTGAGCAACCTGGGATTTCGATACGCGCACCGCTCTTACCGAAGACGCTGTAATAGCCCTCTTCCGTCAGCTGAGCGGCATCCATCTTAGTAGGCGGCGCCACCCACAGACGGGTTGGCAGTTGGCCTTTGTGCGCATCCAGCAGTTTACCCGCTGCACGGAAGTGACCGATGTTGGTCATACAAGAACCGATGAACACTTCATCGATCTTCTCGCCCTGCACATCAGACAACCAGCGCGCATCATCTGGATCGTTTGGCGCACACAGGATTGGCTCTTTGATTTCGGCCAGATCGATATCGATCACTGCCGCATATTCTGCATCCGCATCGCCTTCCAGCAGTTGCGGATCCGCCAGCCATTTCTGCATGCCTTCTACACGGCGCTCCAGCGTACGACGATCGCCGTAACCTTCGGAGATCATCCACTTCAGCAGCACGATGTTTGAGTTCAGATACTCAATGATCGGCTCCTTATCCAGCTTGATGGTACAACCCGCTGCAGAACGCTCAGCTGACGCATCGGTCAGTTCAAATGCCTGCTCCACTTTCAGTTTCGGCAGACCTTCGATTTCCAGCACGCGGCCAGAGAAGATGTTTTTCTTCCCTTTCTTCTCAACAGTCAGCAGACCCGCTTTGATGGCGTACAGTGGGATGGCGTGAACCAGATCGCGCAGGGTGATTCCCGGCTGCATTTCGCCTTTGAAACGCACCAGTACCGACTCAGGCATATCCAGTGGCATCACGCCGGTCGCAGCAGCAAATGCCACCAGACCAGAACCCGCCGGGAAGGAGATACCGATAGGGAAACGGGTGTGTGAATCGCCGCCGGTACCCACGGTATCTGGCAGCAGCATACGGTTCAGCCAGCTGTGGATAACCCCGTCACCCGGACGCAGTGAGACACCGCCACGGTTCATAATGAAGTCAGGCAGGGTGTGGTGCGTGGTCACGTCAACCGGCTTAGGATAGGCTGCGGTATGACAGAATGACTGCATGACTAAATCGGATGAGAAGCCGAGGCACGCCAGGTCTTTCAGTTCATCACGGGTCATTGGACCGGTGGTGTCCTGAGAACCCACAGAGGTCATTTTAGGTTCACAGTAGGCACCCGGACGGATACCTTCAACGCCACAGGCACGGCCAACCATTTTCTGCGCCAGTGAATAACCACGGGTGCTCTCTGCAACGTCTTTGGCTTTCACAAACACATCGCTGTGCGGCAGACCGAGAGATTCGCGTGCTTTGGTGGTCAGGCCACGACCAATGATCAGTGGAATACGGCCACCGGCACGCACTTCATCCAGCAGCACTTCGGTTTTCAGCTCGAAGGTCGCCAGCAGTTCGTCGGTTTCATGATTGCGCACTTCACCCTTGTACGGGTAAACGTCAATCACATCGCCCATGTTCAGACGGTCAACGTCCACTTCGATCGGCAGTGCGCCCGCATCTTCCATAGTGTTGAAGAAGATCGGTGCGATTTTACCGCCGAGGCACAGACCGCCGCCTTTTTTGTTTGGCACGTACGGAATGTCATCGCCCATGAACCACAACACCGAGTTGGTGGCAGATTTACGGGAAGAACCGGTACCCACCACGTCACCGACGTAGGTCAGCGGGAAGCCTTTTTTCTGCAATTCTTCGATCTGTTTGATCGGCCCAATGCTGCCGGCATCGTCGGGTTCGATACCATCACGTGGGTTTTTCAACATCGCCAGTGCGTGTAGTGGAATATCCGGGCGAGACCATGCATCCGGTGCCGGAGAGAGGTCATCGGTGTTGGTTTCGCCGGTCACTTTAAACACGGTGGTGGTGATTTTTTCAGCCAGCTTAGGACGCTTCAGGAACCACTCAGCATCGGCCCAGGACTGGATAATTTTCTTCGCGTGGGGGTTACCCGCTTTCGCTTTCTCTTCGACATCGTAGAAGTTATCGAACATCAGCAGCGTATGGGACAGGGCTTCAGCGGCAATCGGAGCCAGTGCTTCATCGTCAAGCGCTTCGATCAGGGCATGGATGTTGTAGCCACCCTGCATGGTGCCCAGCAGTTCAACTGCCTTTTCGCGAGTAACCAGAGGAGAGAGGGCTTCGCCCTTCGTGACAGCTGCCAGGAAACCAGCTTTTACATAAGCCGCTTCATCAACACCTGGGGGTACACGGTTGACCAATAGATCGGTCAGGAATTCTTCTTCACCCGCTGGCGGGTTTTTCAGCAGTTCAACCAGCGCGGCCATTTGGGAAGCATCTAACGGCTTAGGTACGATTCCCTGGGCAGCACGCTCGGCAACGTGCTTACGGTATTCTTCTAGCACGACGTTCTCCTCGCTCTCATTGTATAGCTTTCCGGTACACCCCTTGAGCTGTCAAACAGTAGGGTGAGGTGCCCGGTTCCGCGTCGGCCAGCATAGCAGCATTTCGGCTGATTGTTAATCTGTTTACAAAAAAGCAACATCCGCGCGTTATTTAGCAGATTTATCTGTATTTTGAGCGGGGTCACACAAAAAAGCAGGCCACCTGAGCCTGCCATTTTGTGATTGAAGGGCTAAAAATTAGCGATCGACTAGGGTGAATTCGCTTTCGTTGTAGCGCTCACCCTGAATATTTTGTGGATTGAATAGCGTATCCAGGGCCTTAATATCGGCTGAATGAAGTGTGAGAGCGGCCGCAGCACAGTTCTGTTCCAGATTGGCGATTTTACTGGCACCAGGGATCGGCACGATATGCTCACCTTTCGCCAGCACCCACGCCAGCGCCAGTTGTGCTGCTGTCGCATCATAACCTGCAGCCATCTCTGAAAGCTGATTCACTAACTTCTGGTTATGCGCCTGTGCGTCCTGTTGGAAACGCGGCAGATAGCGACGAAAATCATCTTCCGCCAGCGTGGTCGCCGCCGGGAATTTACCGGTGAGGAAGCCGCGGCCTAACGGACTGTAAGGGACAAATCCGATATTCAGCTCACGGCAGGTGGCGAGAATTTCTTGCTCCGGATCGCGCGTCCACAGTGAGTATTCGCTCTGCAGGGCCGAAATCGGATGCACCGCCTGCGCGCGGCGTAACGTGGCGGATGAGACTTCGGATAAACCGAGATACTTCACCTTCCCTTCACGCACCAGATCCGCCATCACGCCTACCACATCCTCAATCGGCACGGCTGGATCGAGACGATGCTGATACAGTAATTCAATGGCTTCGACACCCAGGCGCTGAAGTGAGCCTTCCACGGCGCGGCGGATATGCGCCGGTTCGCTATTGGCACCGGTAATGCGCTCCCAGCCCTCCCCATGATCGGTAATGCGGAAACCAAACTTGGTCGCCACTTTGATATCGCTACGGCCTTTGATCGCTTTCGCCAGTAACATCTCATTGGTGAAAGGACCATACACTTCAGCGGTATCGAGGAAATTGACGCCGAGTTCAAATGCACGCGCCAGCGTATTCAACGCTTGCTTTTCATCATTCTGACCATAGGCAAAGTTCATGCCCATGCAGCCCAATCCTAACGCTGAAACCTGTAATCCCTGACTGCCTAATTGACGCTGTTGCATTGATTTATCCTCTTCGCTTACGGTGTTAATGTTATAAACCTCAGCAATCGCAGCAACAATTGCGCGATTTTCGTTGATTTAGTGAGTGGAATTCAGCAATGAACAACTACCGTGCATCAATGCAGGAACTGGAGATGTTTGCCGCTATCGCGCAGCATCTGAGTTTTCGCAAAGCCGCTGAGGAGCGAAATGTCACGCCCTCGAGCCTGAGCCACGCCATGCGCAACTTTGAGGAGAGGCTGGGAGTGCGTCTGCTGCACCGCACCACGCGGAAAGTGGCGCTGACCGAAGCCGGCGAGCGATTCTTGCTGCGTATCCAGCCTGCGCTGGCCGATCTTTCACAGGCGGTGGATGAACTGAATGACTGGCGTCGCGATCCTCGTGGCGTGTTGCGCATCAGCATGCCGCGTTCGGCGGAGGCGCTGTTTTTCCAATCCGTCATTTTACCGTTCGTGCAACGCTTCCCGGAGATTACGCTGGAGATCGACAGCAATGACGCGTTGGTAGATATCGTTGAGAGTGGTTTTGATGCAGGCGTACGCTATGGCGATGTGCTGGCGCAGGATATGATCGCAGTGCCCTTTGGCAAGCCGATGCGCGCACTGGCGGTGGCCAGCCCGGCTTTTCTTGCTCAACATGGCGTTCCGCAGTTCCCGGCGGAGTTATTGCAGTTTCCCTGTATTGAAAGACGCTTTCCCAGCGGACGTCGCTATCGTTGGGAATTTTGGCAAGACGGGCGCAAGCAGGAAGTGGCGGTAAAAGGCTCACTGGTGCTGGACAATAATGAGCGCATTCTGCAAGCGGCATGTGCCGGATTAGGTATCGCCTTTTTACATCAGGACGCGGTCAACGCTGCTTTGGCGGAGAGAGAATTAGTTGAAATACTTACTGAGTATACGCAGATTGAAGAAGGATTCTGGCTTTATTACCCCAGTAGGAAATACCTTTCCGCACCGCTCAGGCATTTTATTAATTGGATTAAAGATATCAACAATTAATTACATGAACACTTAACACCTTTAATTAAAGATTAACGATAAAAATGGGAAATTTAATTAAAATTAAAGATAAATTAGACGTGAAATAAGAAACAAAACGCGTAGACTGCCTGCGGGCGCTTGAGGCAATCTGCCTCAAGCAATATCAATTGAGGTGGATTGTGGAGTGAGAAACTCATGCGGTCAATTTTCATCAACCGCACGAGCAGGCAACTACCCAAAACACCTAAGCAATGTTAGGGTAGTTGCTTGCTCGTGCTAATGCAAGGAGTAAGTGATTATGAAGTTATCATTCAGCAAGCTGATTATCGGCGGGCTCATGCTATCAGTATTGTGCCTGGTGAATCGCAATACACTCTGTGAATTACGATTCAAGGTATTCACTGCTGAATTATCTGCGGTAATGGCTTACGAAGTCAGGCCGTAACACTTCAATAGCAGGGGTTCGCCCCTGCTATTTCCGGCAGGGCTTATGCGTTAGCTCCAGCGCCTTATTTATCGCTTCAATTAAATAGAACCAGTAATAAAAAACGGCTCCATTAAGGAGCCGTTTCTTTATTTAGCACGAAAAATTATTTCTTTTTCGCTTTCGCGTTTGGCAGGTCAGTGATACTACCTTCAAACACTTCTGCCGCCAGACCAACTGACTCATGCAAGGTTGGGTGCGCGTGAATGGTCAGTGCGATGTCTTCTGCATCACAGCCCATTTCGATCGCCAGACCGATTTCACCCAGCAGCTCGCCGCCGTTGGTGCCGACAATCGCGCCACCGATCACACGGTGAGTCTCTTTGTCGAAGATCAGTTTGGTCATACCGTCTGCACAATCAGAAGCGATTGCACGGCCAGAAGCAGCCCACGGGAAGGTGGAGACTTCGTAGCTGATGCCTTTCTCTTTAGCTTCTTTCTCGGTCAGACCTACCCAGGCAACTTCTGGCTCGGTATAGGCGATAGAAGGGATCACTTTCGGGTCGAAGTAGTGTTTCAGACCAGAAATCACTTCTGCCGCGACGTGGCCTTCGTGCACACCTTTGTGCGCCAGCATTGGCTGACCAACGATGTCGCCGATAGCAAAGATGTGTGGCACGTTGGTACGCAGCTGTTTGTCGACGCGGATGAACCCACGATCGTCCACTTCCACGCCCGCTTTACCCGCATCCAGGCCTTTACCGTTTGGCACACGGCCAATCGCCACCAGCACTGCGTCATAACGCTGCGCTTCAGCCGGAGCTTTTTTGCCTTCCATCGATACATAAATACCATCGTCTTTCGCTTCAACAGCAGTAACTTTGGTTTCCAGCATCAGGTTGAATTTTTTGCTGATACGTTTGGTGAAGACCTTCACCACGTCTTTATCGGCAGCAGGGATAACCTGGTCGAACATCTCAACCACGTCGATCTCTGAACCCAGCGCGTTATACACGGTGGCCATTTCCAGACCGATGATGCCGCCGCCCATAACCAGCAGACGCTTAGGCACTTCTTTCAGTTCTAGCGCATCGGTTGAATCCCACACGCGTGGATCGTTGTGTGGGATGAATGGCAGCTCAATCGGGCGCGAGCCTGCAGCGATAATCGCGTTGTCGAAGTTGATGGTGGTTGCGCCACCCTCACCTTCCACCACCAGCGTGTTAGCACCGGTGAATTTACCCAGACCGGTTACCACTTTCACTTTACGGCCTTTCGCCATACCGGCCAGACCGCCAGTCAGTTGGGTGATAACTTTTTCTTTCCAGGTACGGATCTTGTTGATGTCAGTTTGCGGCTGGCCAAACACGATACCGTGCTCTTCCAGTGCTTTGGCTTCTTCGATCACTTTCGCAACATGAAGCAGCGCTTTTGACGGGATACAGCCTACGTTCAGACAAACACCACCGAGGGTGCTGTAACGCTCAACGATTACGGTTTCCAGACCTAAATCAGCGCAACGGAAGGCTGCAGAGTAACCTGCAGGACCTGCCCCAAGTACCACGACTTGAGTTTTAATCTCTGTACTCATCATGACCTCTTATTAGATTGCCGGCGGTCAAAAGCGAGCCCGTCCCAGGCTCCGCATGCCCTTTATCCACCGGGACATTTCACCGCAAGAGTTTACAGAATTGTTAATAAACTGCCAACCGCGGCAACATTGAATGCTTACAACAAGGCCGGCATTTGCCGGCCTTGATTAACTTCACATCACCAGACGGCGAATGTCGGACAGTGTGTTGTTGATGATGGTGATAAAGCGCGCACCATCAGCACCGTCGATCACGCGGTGGTCGAAGGAGAGAGAGATTGGCATCATCAGACGCGGTTCAAACTCTTTACCGTTCCACACCGGTTCCATCGCAGACTTAGACACACCGAGGATCGCCACTTCTGGCGCATTCACGATAGGTGCGAAGTGCGTGGTGCCCAGGCCACCAAGGCTGGAGATGGTGAAACAACCGCCCTGCATATCGCCAGCGGTCAGCTTGCCATCACGCGCTTTCTTAGAAATCGCCATCAGCTCACGCGACAGTTCAGTGATGCCTTTCTTGTTCACATCTTTGAACACTGGAACCACCAGACCGTTTGGCGTATCAACCGCCACACCGATGTTGATGTATTTCTTCAGCGTCAGGCGTTGTGCATCTTCAGACAGTGAACTGTTGAAACGCGGCATCTGCTCCAGCGCAGCGGCAACGGCTTTCATAATGAACACCACAGGCGTGAACTTCACATCCAGCTTACGTTTTTCCGCTTCGGCGTTCTGCTGTTTACGGAACGCTTCCAGATCGGTGATATCAGTCTTGTCAAAGTGCGTAACGTGCGGGATAACCACCCAGTTACGGCTCAGGTTCGCACCCGAGATCTTCTGGATACGACCCAGTTCCACTTCTTCCACTTCACCGAACTTGCTGAAGTCCACTTTCGGCCAAGGCAGCAGACCCGGCAGGCTTCCGCCGCTCGCTGCAGCAGCCGGCGCTGCTTCCGCACGTTTCACCGCATCTTTCACGTAAGACTGTACGTCTTCTTTCAGGATGCGACCTTTACGGCCGGTGCCTTTGACTTTCGCCAGATTGACACCGAACTCGCGCGCCAGGCGACGAATCACCGGGGTAGCGTGGACGTAAGCGTCGTTTTCAGCAAACTCACCTTTCGCATCAGCTTTTGCTGCTGGTGCTGCGGCAGGTTTCGCTGCCGCTGGAGCCGGAGCCGCTTCCTGTTTCGCCGCAGGTGCCGCAGCAGCTGGCGCTGCGCCTTCTACTTCGAACACCATGATCAGTGAACCGGTGCTGACTTTATCGCCGGTAGAGACTTTCAGCTCTTTGACGATACCGGCGAATGGCGCAGGCACTTCCATTGACGCTTTATCGCCTTCAACCACAATCAGTGACTGCTCAGCGGTGACTTTGTCACCCACTTTCACCAGCACTTCGGTGACTTCAACTTCATCGCCGCCGATGTCAGGCACGTTGACGTCTTTCGCGCCACCCGCAGCAGCAGGGGCTGCAGCCGGAGCCGCTTCCTGCTTCGCGGCTGGGGCCGCAGCCGGTGCAGCACCTTCTGCTTCGAAGATCATGATCAGCGAGCCAGTATTCACTTTATCGCCGGTGGCGATTTTGATCTCTTTCACCACGCCCGCGAACGGTGCTGGCACTTCCATTGAAGCTTTGTCGCCTTCAACAGTAAGCAGAGATTGTTCAGCTTCAACTTTATCGCCCACTTTCACCAGAATCTCAGTGACTTCAACTTCATCACCGCCGATGTCTGGCACGTTGACCTCTTTGCTGACGGCCGCAGCCGCCGGAGCAGGAGCCGCTTCCGCTTTTTTCTCTTCTGCCACTGGTGCAGCAGCCGCTGCGCCTTCTGCTTCAAAGATCATGATCAGCGAACCGGTATTCACTTTGTCACCGGTCGCGATTTTGATCTCTTTGACCACGCCAGCCTGTGGCGAAGGCACTTCCATTGAGGCTTTATCGCCTTCCACGGTGATCAGCGACTGTTCAGCTTCAACTTTGTCGCCCACCTTCACCAGGATTTCGGTGACTTCAACTTCGTCTGACCCGATATCCGGTACGTTAATTTCGATAGCCATTACTCTCTTACCTCTTAAGCCAGACGCGGGTTAACTTTATCGGCATCGATGCTGAATTTGGTGATCGCTTCTGCCACCACTTTCTTATCGATTTCGCCGCGTTTAGCCAGCTCACCCAGCGCTGCAACCACAACATACGATGCATCCACTTCGAAGTGGTGACGCAGGTTTTCACGGCTGTCTGAACGACCGAAGCCATCGGTACCCAGTACGCGATAATCGCTTGAAGGAACGTAGCTGCGAACCTGTTCTGCGAACAGCTTCATGTAGTCGGTTGAGGCAACAGCTGGCGCTTCGTTCATCACCTGAGCGATGTACGGGACGCGTGGGGCTTCGGTTGGATGCAGCATGTTCCAGCGCTCACAATCCTGGCCATCACGAGCCAGTTCGGTGAACGAGGTGACGCTGTAAACATCAGAACCGATGCCATAGTCTTTCGCCAGGATCTGTGCCGCTTCACGCACGTGACGCAGGATAGAACCTGAACCCAGCAGCTGTACTTTGCCTTTGCTACCGTCTAAGGTTTCCAGCTTGTAGATACCTTTACGGATACCCTCTTCCGCACCCTGCGGCATCGCAGGCATGTGGTAGTTTTCGTTCAGCGTGGTGATGTAGTAGTAGATGTTTTCCTGCGCTTCGCCGTACATACGTACCAGGCCATCTTGCATGATGACCGCCACTTCGTACGCGTAAGACGGATCGTAAGAGATACAGTTCGGGATAGTCAGCGACTGAATGTGGCTGTGACCATCTTCATGCTGCAGACCTTCACCGTTCAGCGTCGTACGACCTGAGGTACCGCCGACCAGGAAGCCGCGCGCCTGTTGGTCGCCCGCCAGCCACATCAGATCGCCGATACGCTGGAAACCGAACATCGAGTAATAGATGTAGAACGGAATCATCGGCAGGTTGTTGGTGCTGTAAGAGGTCGCCGCCGCCAGCCAGGATGAACCTGCGCCCAGCTCGTTGATCCCTTCCTGCAGAATCTGGCCTTTCTCGTCTTCTTTATAGTAAGCAACCTGC
The DNA here is from genome assembly GCF_030053335.1 of Pantoea sp. EABMAA-21. NCBI lineage: Bacteria > Pseudomonadati > Pseudomonadota > Gammaproteobacteria > Enterobacterales > Erwiniaceae > Pantoea > Pantoea sp. EABMAA-21. The sequence goes on along the minus strand of NZ_JASGBX010000009.1, from coordinate 135,122 downwards.
TCACGGTCCTGCGGGGTGTACTGCTGGCCGTTCGGGCTGTAAATACCGATCTGACGGAACAGACCTTCCATACCGAAGGTACGCGCTTCATCCGCAAGGATTGGCACCAGACGATCTTTGATCGACTTGTTCTTCAGCATCACGTTAAGGGCACGTACAAACGCGATGGTGGTCGAGATCTCTTTGTTCTGCTCTTCCAGCAACGGTTTGAACTCTTCCAGCGTTGGCATTTCCAGCTTCTCGCTGAACTCTGCCTGACGGGTTGGCAGGTAGCCACCCAGCTTCTCACGCTGACCGTGCAGATAGTTGTACTCGTCAGAACCTTTCTCGAAGGTCACGTACGGCAGGTTTTCGATCTGATCGTCTGCTACCGGCACGTTGAAGCGATCACGGATATAGCGAACGCCATCCATGTTCATCTTCTTCACCTGGTGCGCGATGTTTTTACCTTCCGCCGTGTCACCCATACCATAACCTTTGATGGTATGTGCCAGGATCAGGGTCGGCTGACCTTTGGTGTCCTGCGCTTTTTTCAGTGCCGCGTAGATTTTCTTCGGATCGTGACCACCACGGTTCAGGGCGAAGATCTCTTCGTCTGACCAGTCTTTCACCAGTGCAGCGGTCTCCGGGTATTTACCGAAGAAGTGCTCACGCACGTAGGCGCCATCACGGGATTTGAAGGTCTGGTAGTCACCATCAACGGTTTCGTTCATCAGCTGGATCAGTTTGCCGCTGGTGTCCTGCTTCAGCAGTTCATCCCAACGTGCGCCCCAGATCACTTTAATCACGTTCCAGCCAGCACCGGCAAAGATGCCTTCCAGCTCGTTGATGATTTTGCCATTACCGGTAACCGGGCCATCGAGGCGCTGCAGGTTACAGTTAATGATGAACACCAGGTTGTCCAGCTTCTCACGGGTGGCGATGGTGATTGCACCTTTAGATTCTGGCTCATCCATCTCGCCATCACCGAGGAAGGCGTAAACGGTCTGGTTAGACGTGTCTTTCAGGCCACGGTGTTCCAGATATTTCAGGAACTTCGCCTGATAGATCGCGTTCAATGGACCGAGGCCCATAGAAACGGTTGGGAACTGCCAGAAATCAGGCATCAGTTTCGGGTGCGGGTAAGAAGACAGACCTTTACCGTGCACTTCCTGACGGAAGTTATTCATCTGTTCTTCAGTCAGACGGCCTTCAAGGAAAGCACGTGAGTAGATGCCTGGAGAAATATGGCCCTGGAAGTAAACCAGATCGCCGCCGTCTTTATCACTGCGCGCACGGAAGAAGTGGTTGAAGCACACTTCATAAATGGTGGCAGAAGACTGGAAAGATGAGAGGTGACCACCCAGCTCCAGATCTTTCTTCGATGCACGCAGGACCGACATAATGGCGTTCCAGCGAATTGCGGAACGGATACGACGTTCAAGAGAGGTGTTGCCCGGATAGTCCGGTTCATCTTCAACAGCAATAGAGTTGATGTAGTTACTGATAGCCGACGCACCGCCAGCCACTTTCACGCCACCTTTGCGTGCTGCGTTCAATACCTGATCAAGCAGATACTGCGCGCGCTCAACACCTTCTTCACGGATGACCGATTCGATCGCCTGTAGCCAGTCACGAGTTTCGATCGGATCCACGTCATTCTGTAAACGTTCTGACATGGGGTGTGTTCCTTATCTGTGTCTAATACGTTGAATTATCAGGAGCCTGTCTGCTTGTGCTTTGCTTCTGGTTCACAGCACAAGTAAGACAGGCCCGTCGTTTATGTCCGCACGTTCGTTGCCGTGCGTTATTCCTTACGTTGCTGTAAACGACGCAGGGAGCGTTCACGACGGCTCTGCTCCCGACTTCTGTCCAGCAAGATTTCCTCAATAAACGCCAGGTGACGATGGGATGCCTCGCGTGCTTGTTCTGGCTCACGAGCCACAATCGCCTCAAAAATACTGGCGCGGTGACCGCTCACTTTCGCCAGCATTTCCCGGCGAGCGTAAAGCAATTCGAAATTCTGACGGACGTTTTGTTCCAGCATAGGGCCCATGGAACGCAGCAAATGTAAAAGCACCACATTATGGGCGGCTTCTGTGACAGCGATCTGATACTTCATCACTGCATCTGCTTCAGCATCCAGATCGCCGCTGTCCTGCGCCTGTTGGATGTGAACATGGCAGTCGCGAATACGCTGCAAGTCTTCATCCGTGCCACGTAGCGCCGCATAATAGGCAGCAACACCTTCCAGCGCGTGACGGGTTTCCAGCAGGTCAAACTGGGATTCTGGATGTTCGGCAAGCAGGCTGACTAAGGGATCGCTCATGCTTTGCCAGAGATTTGTTTGCACGAAGGTACCACCGCCCTGACGGCGTAGCAGCAGGCCTTTGGCTTCCAGGCTCTGAATCGCTTCGCGCAGGGATGGACGTGAGACATCAAACTGTTTCGCCAGTTCGCGCTCGGGGAGAAGCTTTTCACCTGGCTGGAGCGTCCCTTCCATAATGAGAGACTCCAACTGTTGCTCGATCGCATCGGAGAGCTTGGGTTGGCGAATTTTACTGTAAGCCATCTTCCCTTCTTATTGTGAAAACGTCCGGAGTAAATTGGTAATACCAATTGAAAAATGGTGCCCGTAAAGTAACAAAGTATTCACCTTGTGTCTATATGGCAGGCATCACACTTCCGGGGTATATCGCTGTTACAGCGCGCTAACTTACCGTGATAAAGGCATATATTTGCTCCGTAAGTGAATTGTTAACAGATTTCACTTTTACCAAACCTTACACTGAGTTAGCCCTAAGCCTTACAGGCAACCATAAGGGAAAGCTATTCGTGTTTATTGATTTTTCATGTCAGAAATAGCGCGAGCGACACCCAGTGGATAGTGCTGCTTTTTCAGCCATCTCTCAGCACAAAAAGCAAAAGCAGGTGCAAAGCGGCGCGCTTATCACTATTCTGGTCGCCATGGTAGTTTCAGCATGCACACAGCACGCCAAATACCGTAAAGAAAAGAATACATTGCGTAAAACAGCCTTACAGTGCGCGCACTGCAGGTGCACAATAACAACATCACGAGGTTTGTATGGAACAACAGCATGGCGAATCGCTGCACCGCGGCCTGAAAAATCGCCATATTCAGCTGATTGCGCTGGGCGGTGCCGTGGGTACTGGCCTGTTTCTGGGTAGCGCATCAGTAATTAAATCGGCCGGTCCGGCCGTGATTCTCGGTTATGCGATTGCAGGATTTATTGCCTTTCTGATTATGCGCCAGTTAGGTGAAATGGTCGTGGAAGAGCCGGTTGCCGGCAGCTTCAGCCACTTCGCCTATAAGTACTGGGGCAACTTTGCCGGTTTCGCCTCTGGCTGGAACTACTGGGTGCTGTATGTCCTGGTTGCCATGGCTGAACTGAGTGCCGTCGGTAAATACATCCAATTCTGGTATCCCGAATTCCCGACCTGGGCCAGTGCGGCGATCTTCTTCGTCGTCATCAACGCCATTAACCTGACCAACGTAAAAGTGTTTGGGGAAATGGAATTCTGGTTCGCGATCATCAAAGTCGTCGCGGTTATCGGCATGATCCTGTTCGGCGGCTGGCTGCTGTTCAGCGGCAACGCCGGCCCGCAGGCCAGCGTCACTAACCTGTGGAGCCAGGGTGGATTCCTGCCACACGGTATGACCGGCCTGGTGATGATGATGGCGATCATTATGTTCTCGTTTGGTGGTCTTGAGCTGGTGGGTATCACGGCGGCTGAGGCTGACAATCCGCAAGAGAGCATCCCGAAAGCCACTAACCAGGTACTGTGGCGTATCCTGATTTTCTATATTGGTTCACTGGCAGTGTTACTGTCATTGCTGCCATGGACGCGCGTCACCGAAGAGACCAGCCCGTTTGTGTTGATCTTCCACGAATTGGGTGATGCCTTCGTCGCCAACGCGTTGAATGTGGTGATCCTAACGGCGGCGCTGTCGGTCTACAACAGCTGCGTGTATTGCAACAGCCGTATGCTGTTCGGCTTAGCGCAGCAGGGTAATGCACCTAAAGCGCTGCTCAATGTTGATAAACGCGGCGTGCCAGTGGCAACCATTTTGGTCTCTGCAGTAGCCACAGCGCTGTGCGTCCTGATCAACTACCTGATGCCGGGCGAAGCCTTTGGCCTGCTGATGTCACTGGTGGTCTCTGCGCTGGTGATCAACTGGGCGATGATCAGCCTCGCGCACATGAAATTCCGTAAGAAGAAAGACCAGCAGGGTGTGACCACGCGCTTTAAAGCCGTGCTCTATCCGTTTGGTAACTGGCTCTGCCTCGCGTTCATGGCGGCCGTACTGGTCATCATGGCGATGACGCCGGGTATGGCGATTTCTGTGTGGCTGATTCCTGTCTGGATCATTATCCTGGCAGTGGGTTACACCATCAAAAATAAAGTGCAAGAAGCCTAATGTATGCTCTTGCCCGGCGCGTCAGCGCCGGGCAACATTCCTGATCTGCCTCACACTTTTCTGCGCCCACCTGTTTTGTCCATCTACGTGACCAATTGTTCCCCAGCAGGTTACTGATTTAACGCTGATAATTTCGTCTCACCTTTTCGCGGGAGACGAACAATGGAAGGCGCAGCGCTCTCATTCAGAGAGAAACTGGGATATGGCATGGGCGATGCCGGATGTAATATGATCGGCGGTGCGATCATGCTTTTCCTTAACTATTTCTACACCGATGTGTTTGGCCTCGCACCCGCGCTGGTCGGTACACTGCTACTTTCTGTTCGCGTGCTGGATGCCGTCACCGATCCCATTATGGGCGCCATCGCCGATCGTACCCAAAGCCGCTGGGGGCGTTTTCGCCCGTGGCTACTGTGGGTTTCCGTCCCCTATGTGCTGTTCAGCGTGCTGATGTTCACCACGCCAGACTGGAGCTATGACAACAAAGTTATCTGGGCCTTTGTCACCTACTTCTTGATGTCGCTCACCTACACCGCCATCAATATTCCTTACTGCTCGTTGGGCGGTGTGATCACCAACGATCCCGGTGAACGCGTCTCCTGCCAATCTTACCGCTTTGTGATGGTGGGCGTGGCGACACTGATCCTGTCGCTCTCTCTGCTGCCGATGGCCGAGTGGTTTGGCGGTGACAACAAAGCACGCGGATACCAAATGGCGATGAGCGTGCTGGCACTGATTGGCCTGGCGATGTTCCTGTTCTGTTTTGCCACGGTTCGCGAACGTATCCGTCCAGCCGCGCCCAGTAATGATGATTTGAAGAAAGATCTGCGTGACGTCTGGAAGAACGATCAATGGGTGCGCATTCTCCTGCTCACCTTCTGCAATGTTTGTCCTGGCTTTATCCGCATGGCCGCCACCATGTATTACGTTACCTGGGTAATGGGGCAATCCACGCATTTTGCCACGCTGTTTATTAGCCTGGGTGTGATTGGCATGATGTTCGGCAGTACGCTGGCAAAAATCCTCACCGACCGCTGGTGCAAGCTGAAGGTGTTTTTCTGGACCAATATCGCGCTGGCACTCTTCTCGTGCGGTTTCTATTGGATTGATCCTCATGCGACTGTGGCGGTTGTCGTCGCCTACTTCCTGCTGAATATCCTGCATCAAATCCCGTCACCGCTGCATTGGTCGCTGATGGCGGATGTCGATGATTATGGTGAATGGAAAACGGGAAAACGCATCACCGGCATGAGCTTCTCCGGTAACCTGTTCTTCCTCAAAGTGGGTCTGGCGGTGGCCGGTGCGATGGTTGGTTTCCTGCTGTCTATTTATGGCTATGACGCGGGTGCAAAGCAGCAGGCTCCCAACGCCATCAACGGCATCATGCTGCTGTTTACCATGATTCCCGGTGTTGGCTATCTGATCACCGCCGGTGTAGTGCGCTTGCTGAAGGTGGATCGCAAACTCATGCGCATCATTCAGGATGATCTTGCGCTACGCCGTGCCAATGCACGTGAATTATCCCCTGCCTCCCTGACTGTCACCCCGCAACCTGGAGAGATCAAATGAGCTGGCCAAATCCCTTTATTACCCAACGCGCCGATCCATTTATCCTGCGTCATGGCGAAGGCTACTACTTCGTGGCATCGGTGCCGGAATATGATCGACTCGAAATCCGCTACGCTGACACACTGAATGGACTGATTGAGACGGAGGCGATTACGGTGTGGCGCAAGCCTGATACCGGGCCGTATAGTGCGTTAATTTGGGCGCCGGAACTGCACCATATCAATGGACAATGGGTGATTTACTTTGCTGCTGCGCCAACACGCGACATCAAAGATGGCCTGTTTCAGCATCGCATGTATGCGCTGGTGTGTGATGACAGCAATCCGCTTTCCGGCCACTGGCAACCTGTTCGCCGAGTGTTTACCCCAATCGACTCTTTCTCGCTTGATGCGACGCATTTCGTGCATCAGGGCAAAAACTGGTATCTGTGGGCACAGAAGGATCCCGCTATTCCGGGTAATTCCAATCTCTATCTCGCGGAATTGCTTAATCCCTGGACGCTGAAAAGCGCACCGGTGATGCTCAGCCGGCCGGAGTATGAGTGGGAGTGCGCAGGCTTTAGCGTCAATGAGGGCCCAGCAGTTATTCATCACGGCGATCGGCTGTTTGTCACCTATTCCGCCAGCGCAACTGATGAGAATTACTGCCTGGGAATGCTCAGCATCGACATGATGGCCGATCCGCTCGACAGCACTGCCTGGCAGAAATCTGCGCGTCCAGTCTTCACCACCAGCTGGGAAAATCAGCAGTATGGGCCGGGGCATAACAGCTTTACGCGGGACGAAAACGGCAGGGACGTGCTGGTGTATCACGCGCGGAATTACACCGAAATTGAAGGCGATCCATTATGGGATCCGAATCGCCATACGCGCCTGAAGTACATTGAATGGCGCGAAGACGGCACACCAGATTTCGGTGTACCGCCTGCCGATCACACCACCGTGCCGTAAATGGTCAGCAACGCGACCACAACCACCAGCACTAACGATATCCGCTTCGCCAGCGCCACGGCCACCCGTGGCGTTTCCACTTTATCCATATGCGGATCGCGCGCCAGCGAGAATTGCGCCAGACTGGTCAGCACCTGATATTGCGAACGATGCCGATCGCTTAGCGAGGCAAACCACGCAGGCAATGCCCGCTCACCGTGGCCTAACAGCGCATAAGCCACACCTGCCAGTCGCACCGGGATCCAGTCCAGCACGTGCAGTATGCTGTCTACACCTGACTGCGCGCGCTCCAGTGGAGAATGGTGTTTTGCCAGCCAACTTTGCCAGGCACGCAGGAAGGCATAACCCACCAGCAGCACCGGTCCGTAAGGGCCACCGACCACAAACCAGAACAGTGGCGCGAGGTAAAAGCGGAAGTTAATCCAAATCAGCGCATTTTGTAGCTCACGTAAAAACTCACGCTCACTGCACTCAACGGGTACACCATGAATCAGTGTCAGTTCCGCTGCCATGGCCTGATGCGCCGCTTCATCATCGTGGCTGGCGGCTTTCAGGTAGCGATGATAGTGCAGACGCACCGAGCCAGCGCCGATACACAGCAAGCCCACCACAATCCAGAATGCCAGTTGTGCCACGCCAAACAGAATGCCTTTCAGACTCCACACCAACAGCCAGACGATCAGCATCGCGATGAGGGTTATCACCAACGTGCGCAGCAGTGAAAATCGCTGGCGTCCGCGAAACAGCGGCTCCAGACGATGATCCAGCTGCCAATGCTCACCCAATTTAAACAGGCGTTCCCAACCTAACACTAATAACAAGCTAAACAACGTCATACCTGCTCCTGCTGTTTCAGGGATTCTCCTGCCTGATAGACTCTTTATAGCGTATCCAGTCAAATGCGGGGCCTGGATCGGTTTTGCGCTGTGGCGCGATATCGCTGTGTCCGGTGATGCGTTCCAGCGTCAGCGGATAGTGCTTAAGCAACAAGGCCGTGACCTTTTTTAAGGTCTTATACTGCGCGTCGGTATACGGCAACGTATCCGTGCCTTCCAGCTCAATGCCCATCGAGAAATCATTACAGTTTTCTCGCCCGGCAAATTGCGACACACCGGCATGCCATGCACGCTGATCAAACGAAACATACTGCACCAACTCACCATCACGACGAATCAGGCAGTGCGCCGCCACGCGCAGCTGCGCGATATCGGCAAAATAGGGGTGAGCATCCGGCGGCAAGGTCCCGGTAAACAGTTGATCAATCCACGGGCCACCAAATTCACCCGGCGGCAAACTGATATTATGAATAATCAGCAACGAGGGAATTTCATTTTCCGGTCGTTGGTTAAAGTGCGGCGAGGGCACTTTGCGCGCGCTGGTAATCCAGCCATCTTCCAGTTTCATGTTCTAAATCCCAGGCAAAATCAGGCTGAGAATAACATGTTTCCCCTTTTCGGCTTGTGACTTAATGCGAATGGCGAACGGTGTTAAGTATACTAAACATTTCAGCTATCACGACTGGCAATAGGCTATAAATCAGGCTAAGGTGAGCGCAGTTAAATCCGATTAATGGAGTGGCATAAGCATGGCATCGCGTCGTTACGATCCCGATCATCGTCGTCAGGAACTGATTAAGCGTATTGAGCAGGACATCCCCGAAGCCGTTGCGCGCGCACTTCGGGAGGATTTGGGTGGTGAGGTGGATGCTGACCGTGACATCACCGCCCTGCTCTTACCGGAAGATAAACAGGCCGAAGCACAGATCATCACGCGTGAAGCCGGTGTTTTTTGTGGTAAACGCTGGGTGCAGGAAGTGTTTATCCAGCTTGGCAATAAAGTCACGATTGTCTGGCATGTCGAAGATGGCCAAAACGTCGCAGCTGACCAGCTGCTATTCGAGTTAAAAGGTCCGGCCCGGCTGCTGTTAACCGCTGAACGAACTGCATTAAATTTCGTCCAAACGCTTTCCGGGGTGGCCACAGAAGTCAGTCATTATGTCGAGTTGCTCGTTGGCAGCGAAACGCAATTGCTGGATACACGCAAAACCTTGCCAGGTCTGCGTACAGCGCTGAAATATGCCGTATTGTGTGGCGGCGGCAGTAACCATCGGCTGGGTCTTTCCGATGCCTTCCTGATTAAAGAAAACCATATTATTGCCAGCGGTTCGGTACGCAATGCCGTTGAGAAAGCGCTGTGGCTGGCTCCCGATGTACCGGTTGAAGTAGAGGTAGAGAGCCTGCAGGAACTGCAGGATGCGATTGATGCCGGTGCCGACATTATCATGCTAGATAACTTTAGCTTCGAGATGATGCATGAAGCCGTCCTTCTCACCGACAAACGTGCCCTGCTGGAAGTCTCCGGTAACGTCACGGAAGCCACGCTGCCGCAAATTGCCAAAACCGGCGTCGACTTCGTGTCCGTGGGGGCATTGACCAAGCACTTGCGCGCCATGGATCTCTCCATGCGCTTTCGCGAACACTAATTTCTCTCCTCTTACCGCCGCAATTGCGCGGCGGTTTGTGAGTCGCCTTCCTGTTTATTGATACTTCTTCTGCAAACGCGGCGATTCATTACATCCTGCCTTCCAGCGTTAAACCGTCTCACTATCGCTTTCAGACGCCGTTTTCTACCTTAGCCGCTCCACAACAAGGAGCTGAATAATGGATAGACAACAAGGTTTTACCCTCATCGAATTGATGATAGTGATTGGCATTGTGGCCATTCTTAGTGCTATTGGCCTGCCCAGCTACCAAAATTATCTACAACGCGCCGCGCTGACTGACATGCTGCAAACCATGGTGCCTTATAAAACCGCCGTGGAACTCTGCGCGATTGAACGTGGCGGCCCCACTCAGTGCCAGGCGGGTGCAGGCGGCATTCCTGCTGCCAAAGGTTCACGCTATGTGGCCTCGCTAACCGTCGTGAATGGCGCCATCACCTTAACGGGTCAGGAGAGTCTTACCGGGTTGAGTGTAGAAATGACACCTATCTGGAACACCACGGAAGGCACGCTGGACTGGCAACGCAGTTGCACCAGCACCAATGCCAGTCTGCGCGACAGCTGTCTTGAACAGTTCCGCTTCACCGATAAGGACACTCACTGATGGCACAGCCCAATACCCCGATCCAGACCTTATGCGCACGTTACCAGGCGGTGATGCTTCAGCATGACGCCACATCACTGCGCGTCGCAGTAGCCGAGACGCCCGATCCGCTGCTGCTGGAAGCCCTGCAATTCGCCAGTCAGTGCAAAGTGGAAGTCGAGTGCTGGCCAGCGGCACGACTGGAGCAACTCCTGCACACCCCTGATGACTCGGCGACGTTGCACGAACCGGCCGCTACCGAAACAGCGATTAATGCCGTTGAACAGATTTTGCGCCAGGCGATCCAACGCCGTGCTTCTGACGTGCATTTTGAACCTCAGCAGCAGGGGTTACGCGTCCGATTACGTATTGATGGCGTCTTGCACAAACTGTCACATTTGCCAGATGCACCTACGGCTGCGGTGCTTGCCAGACTGAAAATCCTCGGCGGGCTGGATATCGCCGAGCGTCGCTTGCCACAAGATGGGCAATTCACACTGAACCTTGACGATCAACAGGCCGCATTTCGCCTTTCTACTTTACCCATTAGTCACGGTGAGAAAGCCGTGGTGAGACTGCTGCAAAGTGAAAACAGCGCGATCGCATTGGATAAACTCGGCATGCCGGTTACCCAACTCCGGTTACTGAAGCACGCGCTGGCTAAACCTCAGGGACTGATACTGGTCACCGGGCCTACCGGCAGCGGTAAAACCTTTACCCTCTACAGCGGATTAAGCGCTCTGAATGTGCCGGATAAAAATGTCTGCAGTGTAGAGGATCCCGTTGAAATTCCATTAGAGGGCATTAACCAGACGCAAATCCAACCGCGGAGCGGGCTCGATTTTAACCGTGTACTGCGGGCTCTGCTGCGACAGGATCCGGATGTGATTATGGTGGGCGAAATCCGCGATGCCGAAACGGCCAGCATTGCCGTTAAAGCGGCGCAGACCGGACATCTGGTGCTATCAACATTGCACACCAATTCGACGGCGGAAACGCTCACGCGTCTGCGACAGATGGATATCCCCGGTTACCTGCTCGGCCCGGCATTACAGCTAGTCATCGCGCAGCGTCTGGTACGACGGCTCTGCGAGCACTGCCGCCAGCCAGCACAAGCCCTAGCACATCTGCCACACAGCATTTGGCCTGGCACCTTACAAACATGGCGCGCGCCAGGCTGTGACCACTGCTTCTCGGGCTATTACGGACGCCTGGCGTTATTTGAGGTGCTGCCGATGAGTAGCAAGTTACAGAACGCGATTTCAGCCGATATGCCGCTGGAGCACATCATCTCACTGGCCAATGAAGGCGGGATGAAAACCCTGCTCGCCGCAGGGTTGGAGGCTGTGAGTCGCGGTGACACCTCCTTTGAAGAAGTTCAGCGGGTTGTGGGATTGGAGGATGGCTAATCTCTACCATTATCGCTGGCAGGCGCTGGACACGCTGGGCGCGTTACGGCAAGGAACCTCATTAGTTGCCAGTCAGGAAGAGCTCCTGCAGCAACTCTCAGATCGCGGTATGCTGCCGGTTAGCTGGCAGCGTGGGCAATGCTGGCGCACGCGTGACTGGAAGTGGCAGCACAAAATTGACCTTTTTCGCCAGTTGGCGACCTTGCTCAAGGCAGGATTGCCGCTGGCGGAGAGTCTGACGTTGCTGGCTGAGGGGCACCCGCATGCTGGCTGGCGCGAACTGCTTAATGAATTGCAACGTCGGGTAATGGCCGGAGAGGCATTTTCATCTGCACTCCGCGCCTGGCCGCAGATCTTCCCCGCGCTGTTTCCGGCATTAATGGAAGTGGGTGAACTCACCGGTCAGCTTGATGAATGCTGTCGCCAGCTGGCGTTACAGCAAAGCAAGCAACAGCACTTGAGACAGAAAGTGGTTAAAGCTCTGCGCTATCCATTGTTTATCTTGCTGGTGGCGCTGGCGGTGAGTGCGGGCATGTTGCTGTTTGTGCTGCCCGAATTTGTCTCCGTGTATGCCAGTTTTGATGCCCCCCTTCCCGCCTTCACCGCCGCCGTGATGAGTCTGTCAGCGTTTTTACAACAGGCAGCGCTCCCCCTGGCGATAACGATAATGTGCTTATTGTTCGGCGCAAGGTGGGTTTACCGTGGTTCTGTGCTCTGGCAAATTCGTGTTCATCGCTGGCTATTGCGTCTGCCGTTGCTTTCAACACTCTGGCGCGGTGGTCAGCTCAGCCAGATTTACGCCATCCTGCAATTAACGCAGCAGGCTGGACTCACGTTATTACAAAGTCTGCAAGCCGTTGAGGTCACGCTGGGATCGCCACTGTGGCGTGAGGCGATTATCGCGTTACAGCGGCATATCGCTGGCGGCTTACCACTGCATCAGGCGATGCAGCATCATCTGCTTTTCACCGCGCTCTGTGCACAACTGATCCGTGTCGGTGAGGAAGCGGGGGCGCTGGATGTCATGCTGGCACGATTAGCGGAGTGGCATGAAGCACAAACGCTGATGCGGGCTGATGCACTGGCGGCTTCGCTCGAACCCTTGATGATGATCGTGATCGGTGGAATTGTCGGCACGTTAGTGATTGCCATGTATCTGCCGGTATTTGGCTTAGGGGATGCGATTCGTTGACAGATGCGCACGGTGCGCATCTGTCTTCAACCTTCAACCTTCAACCTTCAACCTTCAACCTTCAACCTTCAACCTTCAACCACCGATAATCGACCTTCAGCCATCAGCCATCAGCCATCAGCCATCAGCCATCAGCCATCAGCGCGTGAATACCCGATTTTCCTGTTCCGCCACACGAATAAACGTGGTGCGTTTTGTCAGTTCTTTAAGGCGTGCTGCACCCACGTAAGTGCAGGCCGAACGCAGGCCGCCGAGGATATCCTTCACGGTGTCCTCCACCGGGCCGCGCAGCGGCAGGCGAACGGTTTTCCCTTCCGCAGCACGATACTGGGCGACCCCACCGACATGGCGTTTCATCGCGGATTCTGAGCTCATACCATAGAACAACATAAACTGCTCGCCCTGCTCTTCGACAACGTTCCCCTCGCACTCATCGTGCGCCGCCAGCATGCCGCCGAGCATGACAAAATCTGCCCCACCACCGAAAGCTTTCGCGATATCCCCCGGCACTGAACAACCGCCATCGCTGACAATCTGGCCGCCAAGGCCGTGCGCCGCATCGGCACACTCAATCACCGCAGACAGTTGCGGGTAACCGACGCCGGTTTTTACACGCGTGGTGCAGACCGAACCGGGGCCAATGCCGACTTTGACGATATCCGCGCCAGAGAGGATCAACTCCTCGACCATTTCACCGGTGACCACATTTCCCGCGCAAATGGTTTTGCCAGGGAAACTTTCACGCACTCGCTGCAGGAACTCAACAAAGTGCTCGGAGTAACCGTTGGCAACATCAATGCAGATGAAATTAAGCTGAGGCGATAAAGCGAGAACAGCGGCGAGCTTAACGAAATCGGCTTCGGAGGTACCGGATGAAACCATCACATGCCCAAGCACTGCAGCCGGCACGCGCTGGATAAATGCCTGCCAGGCTTCCACGCTGTAATGTTTATGCACTGCCGTCAGGACATTGAAGCCCGCCAGTGCTTCGGCCATGGTGAATGTGCCCACGGTGTCCATATTGGCGGCAATCACCGGAACGCCGGTCCAGTTCAGACCTGAATGCTTGAAAGTGTAGGTGCGTTCGAGTTCAACCTCAGAACGGCTTTTCAGGGTGGAGCGTTTGGGGCGGATCAAAACATCTTTAAAGCCCAGTTTTAAATCTTCTTCAATACGCATAGCTGAGTGTCCTGGTTAGTGACGACGAACCGCAGTTCGGGTAGCGCTCACGGCTCCAGTGTCGTTATCATACGCGCCATTCGTTCCGCGACAAGACTGCGAATTTCACTTTATTTAAGCTACAATCCCTTAAATTTAGCTGAGAAAATTGATTGTGATCATGCTCTCATCTTATTGCGGCTGATGGTCGCCCAATGAAGACAATTTTGAGAGAACGCTATGCCTTTTACCGTTGCGCTCACCGGAGGAATTGGCAGTGGTAAAAGCACCATTGCCAACGCTTTCACCGCGCTAGGCGTTGATATTATTGATGCTGATGTGATTGCGCGAGAAGTGGTTGAACCTGGTTCACCCGCCCTGCAGGCGATCGTTAAACGCCATGGTGAGTCAATATTGACCGCCGAAGGAGCGTTGTATCGGGCACGGCTGCGCGAGATTATTTTTCAGCAGCCGAAAGAAAAAAACTGGCTAAATCAGCTGCTTCATCCTCTTATTAATGCCCGTACACAGCAGCTAAAATTATTGGCAACGTCACCCTATGTGTTATGGGTGGTGCCGCTATTGGTTGAAAACGGGTTACAGCATCAGGCTGACCGGGTTCTGGTGGTTGATGTGGATGAAGCTACGCAGTTGCGGCGCACTCAGCAGCGTGATGGCATCACACTTAGCCAGGCAAAAAATATTCTTGCCGCACAGGCCAGCCGCGAGCAGCGTCTGGCCTGTGCGGATGACATCATCGATAACAGTGGTACGCCCGAGCAGGCGTTGCCGCGCGTTGCTGAACTTCACCAGCGTTATTTACGCCTGGCAGCAACCGGACAGGATTAACATCATGAGTACAGTCGTTCTGTTTGAACACCCGCTGAATGAGAAGATGCGCACCTGGCTGCGCGTGGAGTCATTACTTAACCAACTGCATGAAACGGTGCCCGTGGTGAATTCCGTCTCTGCATTAGGGGTATTTCGCATCATTGGTGATCTGTTAGATATCTTTGAGCGCGGTGATATGCGTACCGAGTTATTGAAAGAGCTGGAGCGCCAGCAGCAGAAACTTCGCGCCTGGCTTGATGTGCCAGGTGTGGACGAGCACACCGTCAGTAGCCTGCGTGACCGATTGAAACAGCAATCCAGCGAGCTGAATGCGGCACCGCGTATGGGCCAGCAATTGCGCGAAGATCGGTTGATTGGATTGGTACGCCAGCGATTGAGCATTCCTGGTGGCTGCTGCAGTTTTGATTTGCCGAGCCTGCATATCTGGCTGCACCAGCAGCAGTCACAGCGTGATTTGCAGGTTAACGGCTGGCTGGCGTCACTGGTTCCTCTGCGCAATAGTCTGACCATGATCCTTGATCTGGTGCGTCAGTCAGGCGTATTTCGCCATCAAACCAGCCTGAACGGTTTTTATCAGGATAATGCCGAAGGTTCGGATTTGTTGCGCCTCCAGCTAACCCTCGAAGATGCGCTGTACCCGCAGGTTTCAGGCCATAAAAGCCGTTATGCCATTCGATTCCTGCCACTGGACAGCGAGCGTGGTGAAGTGCCAGCCCGATTGAATTTTGAATTAGCGTGTTGTTGAGGTTGTTATGCAGGAAGAGTTGATTACCGTACCTTGTCCCAACTGCGGTAAAGATGTGATGTGGGATGAGCTGAGTCCTTGGCGCCCGTTTTGCAGCAAGCGCTGCCAGCTGATTGATTTGGGCGAATGGGCCGCCGAAGAGAAGCGCATTCCCAGCGATAGCGATCTGACCGACAGCGATGACTGGAGCGAAGAACAGCATTAATAAGAGATAAGGGGCTTACGCCCCTTTGCTTAAATTTCGTCAGCGACCAGGCGAGCGATAAGTTCGTGGTTGGCAGGAGGAAACTCTTCCGCGACTAAATCACGCTGTTCCACCCAACGCTGTGGCTGCCCTTCACGGCCGTACGGCTCACCGTTCCAACTTTCCACCAGGAAGAAGTGCAATGTGACGCGCAGATCGTCATAGCTATGATCGGCCAAACCAATCGCCTTCGCGGCTGTCACCTCAATGCCGGTCTCTTCCATCAATTCGCGTTTTAACGCTTGTTCAGCGGTTTCATCCTGTTCAATTTTTCCGCCAGGAAACTCCCATTTATTCGCCATGTAGGAGCTCGCCGCACGCTGGGCAAGGAAGATCTGACGGCTGGCATTGCGAATGATGCCCACTGCGACTTGCAGGTGTTTCATAAGCTGAATTCCGCTTTTAATTAATGAGCGCTGATAGTAATGCAGTCGCCAGGCAATGTTAACTCTGTGGCGACGGCCAAAAGAAAAAGGAGCCCGAAGGCTCCTCGTTTATCAGGCCAGGCGGCCATGACACTGTTTGTATTTCTTACCGGAACCGCATGGGCACAAATCGTTGCGTCCTACTTTGCGCTCCCCACCCTGTGCAGCCAGGGCCGCAGCTGCTGCGGTTTCGTCATCAACATGGCTCAGCTGTTGTTGCTGTGCCAGACGCTCAGCCTCTTCACGGCGTTGCTGTTCCATCGCCTCGACTTCTTCCGGCATGCGCACCTGCACTTTGCTCAGGGTGCTGATCACTTCATACTTCAGTGACTCCAGCATGGCGGCGAACATCGAGAAGGACTCGCGCTTGTATTCCTGCTTCGGATCTTTCTGCGCATAGCCACGCAGATGGATGCCCTGACGCAGATAATCCATCGCCGCCAGATGCTCTTTCCACAGTGAATCCAGCGTTTGCAGCATCACGCCTTTTTCGAAGTTACGCATCATTTCAGCGCCAACCACTTCTTCTTTCGACGCGTAGTTTTCATGCGCACGGCTCATGATACGTTCACGCAGCGTTTCTTCATGCAGATCCGGCTCTTTATCCAGCCATTCTGCAATCGGCAGATCCAGATCGAAATCGTTGCGCAGACGCTCTTCAAGGCCCGGAATATCCCACATTTCTTCCAGCGACTGCGGTGGAATGTAGGTGTCGATAGTGGCCTTGAACACATCTTCACGGATGCTGTTGATGGTTTCAGACACATCAGACACGTCCAGCAGTTCATTACGCTGACTGTAGATAGCGCGACGCTGATCGTTGGCCACATCATCGTATTCCAGCAGCTGCTTACGGATGTCGAAGTTACGGCTTTCCACTTTACGCTGTGCATTGGCGATGGCTTTGGTGACCCACGGATGCTCAATCGCTTCGCCTGGCTTCATGCCCAGTTTACGCATCATGTTAGACACACGATCCGAAGCAAAGATACGCATCAACGCATCTTCCATTGACAGGTAGAAGCGTGATGAACCCGCATCACCCTGACGACCGGCACGACCGCGCAGCTGGTTATCGATACGACGTGATTCGTGACGCTCAGTACCGATAATGTGCAGACCGCCCGATGCCAGAACTGCATCATGGCGCAGTTTCCAGGCTTCTTTGATGGCCTGAATCTGCGCTTCTGAAGGTTCATCCAGCGCTGCCACTTCGGCCTGCCAGCTGCCGCCCAACACGATATCGGTACCACGACCTGCCATGTTGGTTGCGATGGTGACTGCAGCTGGTTGACCTGCCTGTGCCACGATATCCGCTTCGCTGGCGTGGAATTTGGCGTTCAGTACGCTGTGTTTGATACCCGCGCGCGTCAGTTCGTTAGAGACCACCTCTGATTTCTCAATCGAAATGGTTCCGACCAGCACCGGCTGGCCTTTCGCAGTGCAAGTACGAATGTCTTCGATGATCGCGTCGATCTTCTCTTTCTCGGTCATATAGACCAGGTCAGCCATATCTTTACGCACCATCGGACGGTTAGTTGGCACCACGATGGTATCGAGTTTATAGATCGAGCTGAATTCAAATGCTTCGGTATCAGCAGTACCGGTCATACCGGCCAGTTTTTCGTAAATACGGAAGTAGTTCTGGAAGGTGATGGAAGCCAGCGTTTGGTTCTCGTTCTGGATTTCCACGCCTTCTTTGGCTTCAACAGCCTGGTGCAAACCATCAGACCAGCGACGTCCCTGCATGGTACGGCCAGTGTGCTCATCAACGATGATCACTTCGCCATCTTTTACGATGTAATCGACATCGCGGGTAAACAGCGCATGCGCACGCAGTGCAGCCGTCACGTGGTGCATCAGCATGATGTTGGTTGGCGAGTAAAGTGACTCACCTTCTTCCATAATGCCCTGGCTCACCAGCAGCTCTTCAACTTTTACCAGACCACGCTCGCTCATGTGAGCCTGACGTGCTTTCTCATCGACCCAGAAGTCGCCTTCACCCTGGAAGGTTTCTGAGTCTTCCTTCTCCTGGCGTACCAGGTGAGGAATGATTTTATTCACTTTGGTGTACAGCTCGGAGCTGTCTTCAGCAGGACCGGAGATGATTAACGGCGTACGCGCTTCATCGATCAGGATGGAATCCACCTCATCCACCAACGCGTAGTGCAGTTTACGCTGTACACGCTCTTCCGGGCTGAATGCCATGTTGTCGCGCAGGTAGTCGAAGCCGTATTCGTTGTTAGTACCGTAGGTGATATCCGCAGCATAGGCAGCGCGTTTCGCCACCGCGGGCATGTTTGGCAGGTTGATACCGATAGACAGACCCAGGAACTCGAACAGTGCACGGTTGTTTTCGGCATCACGCTGAGCCAGGTAATCGTTCACCGTGACCACGTGCACGCCTTTACCGCTCAATGCGTTCAGGTAAGCCGGTAGTGTTGCCGTCAGGGTTTTACCTTCACCGGTACGCATCTCGGCGATGCAACGCTCATTCAGCACCATGCCGCCAATCAGCTGTACATCGAAGTGGCGCATACCAAACACACGTTTACTGGCTTCACGCACCGTGGCAAAGGCTTCAGGAATCAGGCTTTCAAGGCTTTCACCTTTCTTCAGGCGTTCACGGAACAGGTCGGTCTTGGCTTTCAGTTCGTCATCCGAGAGCTTGACGAAATCCGGCTCCATCTTATTGATGACATCGACGATTTTGCGCATGCGGCGCAGAGTACGATCGTTGCTGCTGCCGAATACTTTGGTTAACAATTTGATTAACATGGTAAATTTTTCTCAATTCAGCCGCATTCATGCGGGCTGGAAAATCTAAAACAGGATGTGGAAAATCGTTAGCTGTTAAGCAATGGCAGGCCCGGCGCGGATGCCATGAATAGCAGCCTGCCAGTCAGCAGAAGTGTGAATTTGAGGTTCGCGATGACGCAGCGTTTCCTGCGGCTCTAATGCAATAGCGGGTTGAGCTGGCGATGTGAGTAGCGCCTGCAGCGAATCGATTAACGCCAGCTTTTGTGCCGCCAGCGGGGCAGTATGACTCTCTTCCGCTTCTGCTGGTGGCGTCATGCTAAATGAGAGGTGGCGAATGACCGTGCGAATGGCATGCTGATGCCAGTAATCGACATTGAAATTAGGTCGACGCGCACTTTCCTGCAGACGGATTAAATGATCGAAATGAACAACATTGCCGACAAACAGGCTGCTGATGGGCGAGTCTGTCGCCGTGGACTCCGCACTTTGCGCACAGGCAGGCAAGCCCAAACTGGCCGCCACCATCCCTAACAAGAGATGAGGCCAGAAGTAGCGTCTGCCTAATTGTCGCCAGCGTGAGAAAATCCCGATCACAACCTGTCCACAGTTAAATAAAGTAATGAAGCCGTTGCGGTTATCCGCGAACCTGCTCATATGAGCGCCAGATAATAGCACTTATGTGGGGCCAGGACACCAGTGATTAAAGGGCTTACGGGGGATTTCACGTTTATTTGTACAGGCTTTCGCCAGTGATAGCAGAGAATTGAGAGCGGTCTTGCAGGAATAAAAAACAGGCAATAAAAAACGGCAGCTTCCACTGACCGGAGAGGGTGTCAGGGAAACTGCCGTTTTTATGACTGACTTACGCCAGAACTAAATTTGGAGCTTTGAATGCCAGTGGCAGTTCAGCTTCGTCTTCGAAGGTTGCCCATTCCCAGGCTTCCTGCTTCGCCAGAACCGCTTGCAGCAACTTGTTGTTCAGCGCATGGCCCGATTTGAACGCAGAGAATGCGCCAATCACGTTGTGGCCACACATAAACAGGTCGCCAATCGCGTCCAACATTTTGTGACGAACGAACTCATCTTCAAAGCGCAGACCGTCTTCGTTGAGTACGCGGAAATCATCAAGACCAATCGCACAATCTAAGCTACCGCCCAGGCACAGGCCTTTAGACTGCAGATATTCGATTTCACGCATAAAACCAAAGGTGCGCGCACGACTGATTTGGCGAACAAACGCCTCAGCCGAGAAGTTTAACTGGTAACGCTGCGAGCTTGAGTCAATTGCCGGATGTTTGAAGTCGATAGTAAAGTCGAGTGAGAAACCGTTATAAGGTTTGATCTCGGCCCACTTATCACCATCTTCAACACGCACCGTCTGCTTAACGCGTACGAATTTCTTCGCACTATTCAGCTCTTCGACGCCTGCATCCATCAGCAAGTAGACAAAAGGCGCGGCACTGCCATCCATAATTGGGATTTCGGGCGCATCGACTTCAACAATAATGTTGTCGATACCCAAGCCAGCCAATGCAGCATTCAGGTGCTCAACCGTCGATATACGCACGCCTTCATCATTCACCAGGCAGGTACTCAGCATGGTGTCGCGCACGTATTTTGCATCAGCCGGGAAATCAACCGGTGGATTCAAGTCAGTGCGACGATAGATGACCCCGGTATTAGCCGACGCAGGGCGTAAGGTCAGCGTGACTTTCTTGCCGGTATGTAAACCGACACCTGTCGCCTGAACAATACGTTTTAATGTCCTTTGTTTGATCATCGCATTATCTCGCAATATTACCCATCCGACCGCTAGTATAAATTACCAGCGGGCGAATACTTTAGCACAAAGAGCGGAGAATCCCAATTCTCAGGATATTCTTAGTCTGCCTGCTTACGCAGGAAGGCTGGAATATCAAGATAATCTGGCTCTTTATTGGACGATGCTGGCTGGTCGTTGACCACTTTCGCTGCCGGCTTCTGCTCCTGCGGCAACGGCGCCATACCGTGCTGCTGGTAGCGATGATCCATCACTGGCTGAGAAGCCGGTTTGTTGGTCACCAGCGTAATTTCTGGACGCTTGTCCATGCCAATACCGGTTGCAACGACGGTCACGCGCAGTTCGTCGTTCATCTCTGGGTCCAGAGAAGTACCGATGACCACGGTCGCGTTGTCAGAGGCGAAGGCGCGGATAGTGTTACCCACGGTTTCGAACTCATCCAGACGCAGGTCGAAGCCCGCCGTGATGTTGACCAGCACGCCGCGCGCACCAGACAGATCGATATCTTCCAGCAGTGGGCTGGAGATCGCCATTTCGGCTGCTTCTTCGGCACGGTCTTCACCGCACGCCACGCCGGAGCCCATCATGGCGTAACCCATTTCTGACATCACGGTACGCACGTCCGCGAAGTCAACGTTCATCAAGCCTGGGCGAGTAATCAGCTCGGCGATACCCTGCACCGCACCTTTCAGTACGTCGTTGGCTGCACCAAAGGCATCCAGCAGAGAGATACCGCGACCCAGCACTTTTAACAGCTTGTCGTTCGGGATGGTGATCAGTGAATCAACATGCTTAGACAGCTCAGCGATACCCTGTTCAGCAAAAGCCATACGCTTTTTGCCTTCGAAATTGAAGGGCTTGGTCACCACCGCAACGGTCAGGATACCCAAATCTTTTGCTACTTCTGCCACGACTGGCGCTGCACCGGTACCGGTACCGCCGCCCATGCCTGCAGCGATAAACACCATGTCTGCCCCTTCCAGCGCAGAACGCAGTGCTTCACGATCTTCCTCAGCTGAGGTACGACCCACCTCCGGGTTTGCACCAGCACCGAGACCCTTGGTGATACCGGTCCCGATCTGGATCGTCTGGCCAACCGCTGTCTTACGCAACGCTTGCGCGTCGGTGTTTACAGCGAAGAATTCTACACCTTCGATACGCTCGCGTACCATGTGCTCTACGGCGTTGCCACCGCCGCCGCCGACGCCGATGACTTTAATCACCGCGTCATTGGTTAATTCCATAGGTTCAAACATGATTTCTCTCCGTTATGTGCCTGTCGCCTGGAGATCATAAACATTGCCTGCATGATCTCCTTTTTCAAAAATTAAAACTCTTTCTTCAGCCAGCTATTGATACGTTTAAACCAGTTGCCCACTGAAGCACGTTTTTCCGTTTCTGCATCACCGTTCATGTGTGACTCTTTGCCGTAATGCAGCAGACCGACTGCAGTTGAGTAATACGGCTCCTGCGCATAATCCGTCAGGCCGGTGATGTTAAGTGGCTGACCAATACGCACCTGCGTATGAAATACACGCTGGGCGCAAGCGGCCAAACCTTCAATCTGTGCTGCGCCACCGGTCAGCACGATGCCTGCTGCCAGGTGGTGTTTCACGCCCTGCTGGCGCAGTTGCTCCTGCAGTTGCAGAATCTCGTCATTCACCAGATTCAGCAATTCGGTGTAACGCGGCTCAATCACTTCTGCCAGCGTTTGGCGTTGCAGACTGCGCGGTGGACGTCCACCGACGCTGGGCACTTCGACGTTTTCATCTTTGCCAACAATCGAACCCAACGCACAACCATGACGTACTTTGATCGCTTCCGCATCGGTTGGCGGTGTGCCGAAGGCATAGGCGATATCACTGGTCACCACATTCCCTGCATAAGGGATCACTTTGGTGTGACGCAGTGCGCCGCCGGTGTAAACCGCGATATCCATTGTACCGCCACCGATGTCAACAACACAGACGCCCAGCTCACGTTCATCTTCAGTCAGAACCGAGAAACTGGATGCCAGTCCGGCAAAAATCAGTTGGTCAACTTTCAGGCCGCAACGTTCAACGGCTTTAACAATATTTTTCGCCATATCATTGTGGCAGGTGATCAAGTGCACTTTCGCCTGCATACGCACGCCGGAAAGTCCCACCGGATTCTTGATGCCTTCCTGATAATCAATGGCATATTCCTGAGGAATAACATGCAGGATACGATGTTCATCGCGCACGCGTACGGATTTCGCCGTATGTACCACGTTCTCTACATCATCCTGAGTCACTTCCTCTTCCGAAATCGGAACCATCCCGATTTCGTTCTGACAACTGATATGTTTGCCCGATAAAGCAAGGTAAACCGACGAAATCTGGCAATCAGCCATCAGTTCAGCCTGGTCGATGGCGCGTTGAACGCATTTCACCACCGACTCAAGGTCATTTACGCCGCCTTTATCCATACCACGAGACGGGCAGCTGCCCACCCCAATAATGTTGACCATACCATCAGGCAGAATTTCCCCAACCAGGGCGGCAACCTTTGCGGTGCCGATTTCAAGTCCTACTACCAGTTTTCTGTCCGTTGCCTTGATCATTGTGGTTTAGCCTGTGCCTGGTTTTGTTGCTGATTACTGTCCTGTGGCTCCAGCGGGGCCGCTGCCCAGCCTACTGCGGCACCGGAGTCGTAGCGCAAATCGACATAGGTAATGCGCTTGTTCTGACTCTGGCCCTGCTGCAGCAGCTCCGGATAGAGCTCAATAAAACGGTTCAGACGCTTCATGGTGTCGCTGCGTCCCAGTTCGATGCGCACATCGTCGCTGGTCACTAACTGCCACGAGCGCCGCGCCGTCATCGACGCGACCTTCAGGGTAAACTTGCCGGCTTTGAGCACATCACTCATGGTGTGATAGCCTGCCAACACCTCTGTTTCACTGCCTTCCGGGCCATATAACATCGGCAATGTTTCTTTACCGATATGACTGGTCGGGACGCTGAAGGAGACGCCATCGGCGTCTACCATGTGTGAGTCATTCCAGCGTGCCACCGGAACATACTCCACCAGGTTAATCTTCAGCTCATCAGGCCACTGCTTACGCACACTGACCTGTTTAATCCAGGGTAAACGCTCAATCTGTTGCTGGATGATGTCCACGTTTTGCGACATAAACGTGCCAGGTGCACCGAGCGACAAAATAGCCTGGCGAATGTCATCATGCGTGGTGTAATGCGTTTCCCCGGTCACCACCAGCTTCGACAGCGGTAAACGCGACGCATCATTCATCCACTTCAGCACCACCAGCCCACCGGCAGCCATGATGCCCAACACCATCAGCAGGAATACGACGCCAAACAGTCGGGCACCGTTGCTACGCCCGGTGCGCGCACGCTCCTGGGGTTCGCGATTTCGTACACGTATCGCCGCCTGAGACATATCAGTCAGCCAGTTCCAGAATACGCGCCACCAGCTGCGGGAAAGTGTATCCCGCCTGCTTTGCGGCCATCGGCACCAGACTGTGGCTGGTCATGCCCGGTGAGGTATTCACTTCCAGCAACTGGAATTTCCCCTCGCCATCTGTCATTACATCGACGCGTCCCCAGCCGCTGCAACCCAGTGCACGCCAGGCTGCCCATACCATCGTCTTCAATTCTGCTTCCTGATCTGCACACAAACCACTTGGACAGAAGTATTCAGTATCGTCAGAAATGTATTTAGCTTCATAGTCATAGAACTCGCTGGCGGTTTTAATTCTGATTGAAGGCAGAATTTCATCACCCAGGATGCCAACGGTATATTCCGCACCACTCAGGAATGCCTCAACTAGCACGTCATTATCGTGGCGAAACGCTTCATCCAGCGCTGCAGGCAAGGCTTCTAACGTGTTCACACGGCTGATGCCGACACTAGAACCTTCACAGCTTGGCTTCACAAACAGCGGCAGCCCGAGCGCATCAATGGCAGCCTGCGTTTGTGCGTCTAAACCCTGCTCCTGCTGCTGACGCGTTAACCAGACGAATTTGCCTGAAGGCAGTCCCCTGCCCTGCCACAGCAATTTGCTGCGCAGTTTATCCATGGTGATCGCCGAAGCCATCACGCCGCTGCCGGTATAGGGCAACTGGAGGAACTCCAGCACCGCCTGCAGCGTGCCATCTTCACCGCCGCGACCGTGCAGAGCGATAAAGGTTTTATCAAAGCCCTGCGCTTTGAGGTCCAGCACTGACACATCACGGGTATCCACGCCG
Organism: Pantoea sp. EABMAA-21; assembly: GCF_030053335.1. Taxonomy (NCBI): domain Bacteria; kingdom Pseudomonadati; phylum Pseudomonadota; class Gammaproteobacteria; order Enterobacterales; family Erwiniaceae; genus Pantoea; species Pantoea sp. EABMAA-21. The sequence continues at coordinate 110,306 of NZ_JASGBX010000009.1, read as the reverse complement.
TGTGCATCAATGCCCATCTCACGCAGACCAGCTAACACCGCACTGCCCGACATCAGCGACACTTCACGCTCTGCCGAGGTTCCGCCCATCAGGACGGCAACTTTCTCAGCCATGACGGGCCTCCGTTTTTGCTGCTGGCTGCAATTCACTTTCAGCCAACTTGCGGGCGATTTTGCCGATATTGCCGGCGCCCTGAACGATCACCAAATCATCGCCTGACAGCAGTGGCGCCAGCGCTTCCGGCAACGCATCGTGCTCAGAGACCAGAATCGGGTCAACCTTGCCACGATTGCGAATCGCGCGGCACAGTGAACGGCTATCTGCGCCTGGAATCGGCGCTTCACCGGCCGGATAAACATCCAGCATCAGCAATACATCGACCTGTGACAGCACGTTAGCGAAGTCATCGAACAGATCACGAGTTCGCGTGTAACGATGCGGCTGGAATACCATCACCAGTTTTTTCTCTGGCCAGCCGGCACGCGCGGCTTTAATGGTGACATCCACTTCCGTTGGGTGATGACCGTAATCATCCACCAGCATTGCGGTGCCTGGATTGCCATTGACCGCTGCGGTATCAAATTCGCCCAGCACATCAAAGCGGCGCCCGGTGCCCTGGAAGCTCTCCAGTGCCGCCAGAATCGCGTTATCTTCAATGCCTTCTTCTGTCGCCACTGCAACCGCAGCAGCAGCATTTAAGGCATTGTGACGGCCCGGCGCATTCAGGGTCACTTTCAGCACCGGTTTGTCCTGACGAATCAGGGTAAAGTGCCCCTGCGCGCCGCGTTGTTCATAGTTTTCGATGCGCACATCGGCGTCATCACTGAAACCGTAAGTGGTGACCTGACGGCCTACGCGTGGGATCAAATCGCGGATCACCACATCATCTACGCACATCACCGCACGTCCGTAGAACGGCAGGTTATGCAGGAAGTTGATGAACGTCTGCTTCAGGTTCTCGAAATCGCCCTGATAGGTGTCCATATGATCCGCTTCGATGTTGGTGACAATCGCCACCATCGGCTGCAGATGCAGGAACGACGCGTCACTCTCATCGGCTTCCGCAATCAGGTAACGGCTGGTGCCCAAACGCGCATGTGTGCCCGCTGCTTTCACCAGGCCGCCATTGACGAAAGTTGGGTCTAAGCCACCTTCGGCATAAATACTGGTAACCATCGCTGTGGTGGTGGTTTTGCCGTGCGTACCGGCAACCGCGATGCCATGACGGAAGCGCATCAGCTCAGCCAGCATCTCTGCACGGCGAATCACCGGGATACGCTGCTCGCGTGCCGCGACCAGCTCCGGATTGTCCTGAGCCACCGCAGTCGACACCACCACCACGCTCGCATCCGTCACGTTTTCCGGGCGATGGTTGAAATAAATGGTCGCACCCAATGAGGCCAGATGCTGGGTCACCGGGTTAGGCGCCAGATCCGACCCGCTGATGTGATAACCTTCGTTCGCCAACACCTCGGCAATACCGCCCATGCCAGCACCACCGATGCCGACAAAGTGAATGTGCCGGACGCGACGCATCTCGGGCACAATGGAACGCAGTTTTGCCAATTGTTGTGTATTCATCTGTCTCAATTACCTGTTGATCTCATTTGTACCTGCATTCAGGTACAGCCGGTCAAACCGACCTATTAATTACTTCGCGACGCGTGCCACTTCCTGCGCAACCCGATCGGTTGCATCAGGAATCGCTACCTGACGGGCTTTCTCAGCCATCGCCAGCAGCGTGGCGCGATCCCAATGGCGCAACGTGTCCGCTACTGCAGTCGCGGTAAATTGCGGCTGCTCGAAAATTTTGGCTGCGCCCGCTTGCTCCAGCGGCAACGCATTCCAGTACTGCTGACGGTCTTTGTGCTGAAACGGCACGAAGATCGCCGGTAAACCTGCGGCGGCCACTTCGCTCACCGTCAATGCGCCCGAACGACACACCACTACATCCGCCCAGGCATAGGCTTCCGCCATATCATCGATAAACTCGGTGACCTTGTGCTGCGGCTGTCCGGCATCGCGATACGCCTGTTGCACCGTCTCCAGCGCGCCTTTGCCGCTTTGATGCCAAATCGTGATGGCATCACCCAGTTCTGCGGCCACCTGCGGCACCGTCTGATTCAGGATACGTGCGCCCTGGCTTCCGCCGACCACCAGCACACGAATCGCACCAGTGCGCCCATTCAGTCGTTCAGCGGGCAGTGGCAGGGCCAACACATCAGTTCGCACGGGATTGCCGACCACATCCGCTTTCGGAAAAGCGCCCGGAAACGCCTGCATCACTTTGGTGGCAATTTTCGCCAGCCATTTGTTGGTCAGCCCGGCAATGCCGTTCTGCTCATGCAGCACCACAGGAATACCGCAACTCCACGCGGCTAATCCACCTGGACCGGAAACGTATCCGCCCATGCCGAGCACTACGTCCGGCTGCCAGCGCTTCATGATGCGACGCGCCTGGCGCCATGCATTGAAGATGCGTACCGGTGCCAGTAACTGCGCTTTAACGCCTTTGCCGCGCAAACCGCTAATGCGGATAAATTCAATTTCGATGCCATGTTTCGGCACCAAATCCGCTTCCATTCGGTCAGCGGTTCCGAGCCAGCGCACCTGCCAGCCCTGTTCGATCAGATGGTGTGCCACGGCCAGACCCGGGAACACATGTCCGCCGGTTCCGCCGGCCATCACCATCAGCCGCTTGCTACTCATCGAGCACCTCGGGTAAACGCCTGCGCTTTTGCCAGACGCGTTTCATAATCAATGCGCAATAAAAACACGATGGCGGTCGACATGATGATCAGGCTTGAGCCACCGTAACTGATCAGCGGCAGTGTCAGGCCTTTGGTCGGCAGCATACCTGCGGCCGCACCGACGTTAACCAGCGCCTGGAAGCTAAACCACACGCCAATTGAGCAAGCGAGGAAGCCAGAAAAGCGCTGATCGATCTCCAGAGCACGGCGACCAATCGACATCGCGCGAAAAGCGACGAAGAATACCATTAACAGCGCCAAAACCACACCGACATAACCCAACTCTTCACCAATGATGGAGAAGATAAAGTCGGTGTGTGCCTCCGGCAGATACTCGAGTTTTTGCACCGAGTTGCCGAGGCCCTGGCCCCAGAATTCACCACGACCGAAGGCCATCAGCGACTGGGTCAGCTGGTAGCCGCTGCCAAACGGATCTTCCCATGGGTTCCAGAAAGAGGTCACACGGCGCATACGATAGGGTTCAGCGATAATCAGCAGCACCACGGCAAAAATACCGGAGCCGATGATCGCCAGGAACTGCCACATTTTGGCACCCGCGAGGAACAGCATCGCTAGCGTCGTCACAAACAGCACAACTACAGTTCCGAGATCCGGTTGCGCCAGCAGTAACACGGCCAACACCACCATCACGCCCATCGGCTTACAAAAGCCCCAGAAGTTGTTGCGCACCTCTTCCACTTTGCGCACCAGATAGCTGGCGAGATAGCAAAACAGGGAAAGCTTGGACAATTCGGCCGGCTGAATACGCAGTGGGCCGAGGGCAATCCAGCGCGATGCACCGTTAACCGAACTACCCACCACCAGGACGATCAGCAGCATTGCCACAGACGCCATCAGCATCACGTTGCTGTAGCGCTGCCAGAAATCCATTGGGACGCGCAATGTCACCAGCGCCATGCCTACCGCCAGGGCAATATAGAAAGCGTCGCGTTTAGCGAAGTAGAACGGGTCTTCGTTAAGACGCTGGCCGACCGGCATCGACGCTGAAGTCACCATCACAAAGCCGATAATCGCCAAACCAAAGGTCAGCCACAGCAGCGTGCGATCATACAGCACCACTGGCGCATCATCATTTTCACGGCCGCCCATCACCCAATCGCGTAAACGCACGGAGAGGAAGCTGGCAATACCGACACCTGGAATGCGCATCAGCTCAACTCCTTCGCCAGCTGCGCGAAAATATCACCGCGCTGTTCAAAATTACGGAACTGATCGAGGCTGGCGCAGGCCGGTGACAGCAGCACCATATCGCCCGCCTTCGCCTGAGGTGCAATCTGCTCCATGGCCTGCTGCATCGTCTCTGTGCGCGTGGCGATCTCCGGGCGCAACGCCGCGAGCGCATCGCCGTCACGACCAAAGCAGTAGATGCGAACATTGTCGCCCTGCAAAAAGCGCGTCAGTGCACTGAAGTCAGCGGATTTGCCATCACCGCCCATCAACAGCCACAAGGTGCCTTTCACCTGCAAACCATTGAGTGCCGCTTCAGTACTGCCGACATTGGTGGCTTTGGAGTCATTAATCCAGCGCACGCCATTGGCTTCATGCACCAGCTGGAAACGGTGCGCCAGGCCAGTGAAAGTCGTTAACGCTTTCAGACTGGAAGCGCGCGGGATATTCACCGCATCTGCCAGTGCCAGGGCCGCCAGGGCATTGGTGTAGTTATGCTGCCCCACCAACGTCATTTCGTCTGTGTTTAATACCCTTTCACCCTGCGCCCGCAGCCAGGTGTTGCCCTGCTGCTGGGTCAGGTGATAATCACCGAGATTAATGCCAAAACTGACACAACGTGCATCAACACCGCGAACGGGCATGGTCATACCATCATCGGCATTGACCACACAGACGCGGGCGTTTTCATAAATGCGCAATTTCGCCGCACGATACTGCTGCATGCCCAACGGATAGCGATCCATATGATCTTCCGTTACGTTGAGAATGGTGGCAGCCGCTGCTTGCAGACTGTAGGTGGTTTCTAACTGGAAGCTGGAAAGTTCCAGCACATACAACTGTGCCGGAGATTTCAGCAGGGTTAGCGCCGGTAAACCTATGTTGCCACCCACGCCAACCTGCCAACCTGCTGCACGGGCCATTTCACCCACCAGCGTGGTGACGGTGCTTTTACCGTTCGAGCCGGTGATCGCGACAATCGGAGCCTGAGCTTCACGGCAAAACAGTTCGATATCACCGACGATTTCGATACCGGCATCCGCGGCTTCACTTAATGCAGGATGTGCCAGCGCGATACCTGGGCTGGCAATAATTAAATCCGATGCCAGCAGCCAGTCGCTGTTGATACCGCCCACATAGCGTTCAACCGCCTCAGGCAACTTGTCGAGGCCAGGCGGAGACACACGGGTATCCATCACGCGAGGCGTCACGCCCTGCGCGAGGAAGAAATCAACACAGGACAGGCCAGTAATGCCTAATCCGATGATGACGACTTTTCTGCCCCGATAGTCAGCCATGATTAACGTACCTTCAGCGTTGCCAGGCCAATCAGCACCAGCATCAGTGAAATAATCCAGAAGCGCACGATGACACGCGGCTCCGGCCAGCCTTTCAATTCATAGTGGTGGTGAATCGGTGCCATGCGGAAAATGCGTTGGCCGCGCAGCTTGAACGAGCCCACCTGCAGGATCACCGACAGTGTTTCAACCACAAACACGCCGCCCATGATCACCAGCAAAAACTCCTGACGCAGCAGCACGGCGATGGTGCCTAACGCGCCGCCCAGTGCCAGTGAACCCACATCGCCCATGAAGACCTGAGCCGGGTAGGTGTTGAACCACAGGAAGCCGAGACCGGCACCGACAATCGCGGTACAGACAATCACCAGCTCACCCGCGTGGCGCAGATACGGGATGTGCAGATATTCCGCAAACTTCACGTTACCGGTCGCCCAGGCGACCAAAGCGAAGCCTGCCGCCACAAAAACGGTGGGCATAATCGCCAGGCCATCCAGACCATCGGTCAGGTTGACCGCATTACCGGTGCCGACAATCACAAAGTAAGCCAGCAGCACATAGAACAATCCCAGCTGCGGCATGATGTCTTTAAAGAACGGCACCACCAACTGAGTGGCCGGTGTGCCTTTGCCCGCAGCGTAAAGCGCAAAAGCCACGCCAAGGGAAATCACCGACATCCAGAAGTATTTCCAGCGGGCAATCAGGCCTTTGGTGTCTTTGCGTACCACTTTGCGATAGTCATCGACGAAACCGATAATGCCGAAACCAATCAGCACCGCCAGCACGCACCACACATAAGGATTGGATGGATACGCCCACATCAACACCGAGACGGTGATGGAGGTGAGGATCATGATGCCGCCCATGGTTGGCGTACCGCGCTTACTGAAGTGCGATTCCGGACCGTCGTTACGCACCACCTGGCCAATTTGCAGTTTCTGCAGCCAGGCGATCAGGCGCGGGCCCATCCAGAGTGATAGGAACAGAGCGGTCAGCAGGCTGACAATGGCGCGAAACGTCAAATACGAGAAGACGTTAAAGCCGGAATAAAGTGCGACCAAATGTTCGGCCAGCCAGACTAGCATGTTCCTTTCTCCTGTAAGCTCTCGACGACCTGCTCCATGGCGGCGCTACGTGAGCCTTTAACCAAAATAGTGATGTCCTGATGTTGGGACAGCAATGCGCGTAAACGTACAGTCAGCTCGGCTTTTGTAGCGAAATGCTCGCCTTTACCGCTGCTTTCACCGATCAACCGACCCAAAGTGCCGGTACTCAGAACACAATCAATACCTGCTGCCCTGGCGGCTTCACCCACCTGCTGATGGCAAGCTTCCGCTTCATCGCCCAGTTCGGCCATATCACCGACGACCATCACTCGGAACCCTGGCATATCGCCCAGTACCTGTGCGGCCGCCGTCATCGAACCGACGTTGGCGTTATAGCTGTCATCCAGCAGCAGTTGATTGTCTGCCAGACGAATCGGGAACAGACGCCCCGGTACGGGCTGCAGTGTTTTCAAACCGGTTTGGATCGCGCTTAGCGGGGCATCAACGGACAGTGCCAGCGCAGCAGCAGCAAGCGCGTTCGCGATGTTGTGGCGACCAGGCAGCGGAAGCGCAACAGCAATGTCTCCGCGCGGCGTATGCAAGGTAAACAGCGTGGCGTCGGCGCGTAGCACGATCTCGCTGGCACGGAATTCTGCATCTGCCATCGGCTGTGGCGAGAAGCGCCACAGAGTCTTATCGCCAAACTGCGACTGCCAGTTAGCGAGGTCGTTGCTGTCAGCATTGACGATGGCGGTGCCGTGTACTGGCAATCCACCAAAAATTTCGCCTTTGGCTTTCGCTACACCGGCCAGTGAACCAAAGCCTTCCAGATGCGCTGCAGCGAGATTATTCACCAGCGCCGTTTCAGGACGCACTAAATCGGTGGTGTAAGCAATCTCGCCCTGATGATTGGCACCCAGCTCAATCACCGCGAACTCGTGTTCTGGGGTCAGACGCAGCAACGTCATCGGCACGCCGAAGTCGTTGTTCAGGTTGCCAGCGGTATAGAGGGTTTCACCACACTGACGCAAAATGGCAGCGGTCATCTCTTTGACGGAGGTTTTACCGGATGAACCGGTCAGGGCTACCACGCGCGCCTTCGATTGCTGACGCACCCAGGCGCCGAGCTGACCAAAGGCAATGCGGGTATCTGCCACCACCACTTGCGGCACATCTAAAGGCAAGTGCTTACTCACCAGCAGCGCTTTGGCACCCTGGGCAATAGCATCCTGAGCAAAGTCATGCGCATCAAAACGCTCACCGACCAGTGCGACAAACAGGCTGCCATCAGCCACTTTACGCGTGTCGCTGGTCACATCATTCAGCGTCAAATCAGCGCCGTGCAGTTGACCACCACTGATTTCAGCCAGTGTTTTCAAAGAAACCGGGATCATGCTATCACCCCCAGTAAACGGGCGACGGTGTCGCGATCGGAGTAATCCAAACGACGGTTACCAATGATTTGATAATCTTCATGGCCTTTACCAGCCACCAGCACGATGTCATCGACATTGGCCTGCATCACGGCGTTAGTGACCGCTTGCGCACGTCCCGCGACCACGCGGGCGCGACCGGGATCAAGCAAGCCAGTCAGAATGTCATTCACAATCGCGGCAGGTTCTTCGCTGCGCGGATTGTCATCGGTGATGACCACGATGTCAGAGAACTGTTCGGCAATCGCGCCCATCAGCGGACGTTTGCCTTTGTCACGGTCGCCGCCGCAGCCAAACACGCACCAAAGTTTGCCTTTGCAGTGCAGGCGGGCAGCTTCCAACGCTTTTTCCAGCGCATCGGGGGTGTGAGCATAATCCACCACCACTGCGGGTTTTTCTGGCGCCGTGAACACTTCCATGCGACCGCATACCGGTTGCAGCTGAGCAGCGCTTGATACCAGCGCCTCCAGCGGATAATCGAGCGTCAGCAAGGTGGCCAGTGCCAGCAGCAGATTGCTGACATTGAATGCGCCCATCAGACGGCTATCAAATTCCCCGTCGCCCCAGCTGGAGCTGAACTGGATATGCGCACCGCCATCGTGATAATTCACCGCTGTGGCTTTCAACCAGCGTCCACGACAGCCAGGCTGCAAGTTGTCAGCCAGGGTGACGGCAACGGCATCCGGCAGTTTCTCCAGCCAGCGGCGTCCGACCTCGTCATCAGCGTTGATAATGGCTTCGCCAACCTGATGCTCAGAGAACAGCAGCCATTTGGCGGCTTCATAACCCTGCATATCACCGTGATAATCCAGATGATCGCGGCTTAGATTCGTGAACACAGCAGCCGCGAAGGGCAATGCCGCCACGCGATGCTGCACCAGGCCGTGAGAAGAGACTTCCATCGCGGCCAGCGTGGCACCCTGCTCCACCAGATCATTCAACACATGTTGAACATCTACCGCGGAACCGGTGGTGTTTTCGGTAGCCACCAGTTGGCCATATAAGCCATTACCCACCGTGCCCATCACGGCACCGGTTTCACCCAGCAGATTGGCCCACTGCGCCATCAGCTGCGTGGTGGTGGTTTTTCCGTTGGTGCCGGTGACACCGATTAATTTAAGTTTTTCAGCAGGCTGCTGATAAAAGCGCCCGGCCAGTGCAGAGAGACGCTGCTGCAACTGCGCCAGGTAGATAACCGGGACGCCGTGCATCTCGCGGATATCTCCATCGCTGGCTTCACCCTCGGCTTCGGCAATCACTGCCGCCACGCCTTGAGCAATAGCCTGCGGAATAAAACGACGTCCATCAGCATGATGGCCCGCCACGGCGATAAACAGATCGCCAGCAGCCGCTGAGCGGCTGTCTAGTGTCATGTCACGGAGTGGACGCGCCGGCGCACCCGGCACCCACGGGGCCAGTAAATCGCGCAGGTTACGATCGGTCACTTGATTCCTCACTTCTGTTCTTCACCAACTCGTCTTTATCAATTGTCGGCAGCGCATCTGGTTCAATGTTCATGGTGCGTAATACACCGCCCATGATGGCGCCAAACACCGGTGCAGAAACCGCACCACCATAATATTTACCGGCCTGGGGATCGTTGATCACCACCACCAGCGCAAAACGAGGGCGACTGGCAGGTGCAACACCTGCCGTGTAAGCAATGTATTTATTGACGTAGCGTCCATCCGGTCCCACTTTTTTCGCAGTACCGGTTTTAATCGCGATGCGATAACCCTTGATGGCGGCTTTAACCCCACCGCCACCAGGCAGCGCAACGCTTTCCATCATGTGCATCACCGTTTTCACCAGGTCTTCCTGGAAAACGCGTTCACCCGCCACTGGCGGGTCAACTTTGGTGATCGACAGCGGGCGGTTGATGCCGTAGCTGCCAATGGTTGCGTAGACTCGCGCTAACTGTAACGGTGTTACCATTAGCCCGTAGCCGAAAGAGAAGGTGGCCCTCTCTATGTCAGACCACCGTTGTTTTTGAGGGTATAAGCCACTACTTTCCCCGACCAGCCCCAAATTGGTCGGTTTACCCAGTCCAAAGCGCGCGTAAGTATCTACGAGTGCTGAGGAGGGCATCGCTAACGCCAAACGTGAAACCCCGACGTTACTCGACTTCTGTAAAACCCCGGTAAGGGTCAATTCGTTGTAGCGTGCCACGTCCTTGATCTCATGACCATTGACGCGGTACGGCACGGTATTCAGTACGCTGTTCTCTTTCACCACGCCACGCTGCAGCGCGGTCATCACCACCATCGGTTTGACGGTGGAGCCTGGCTCGAAGATGTCGGTAATGGCACGGTTGCGCATCACATCTTTCGGCGTGTTGGAGAGATTGTTTGGGTTGTAAGCCGGGCTGTTGGCCATTGCCAACACTTCACCGGTGTTCACATCCACCAAAACGGCAGTGCCCGACTCCGCTTTGTTGAAAGCCACGGCATTGTTCAGCTCGCGGTACACCAGCGCCTGCAAGCGTTCGTCGATGCTGAGCGTCAGGTTGTGCGCCGCGCGGCTGTCTACAGAGGAGATATCTTCAATCACGCGACCGTAGCGGTCTTTACGCACCGTACGCTCGCCTGGCGCGCCGGTCAGCCACTTGTCGAAGCTCTTTTCGATGCCCTCAATGCCCTGACCATCAATGTTGGTAAAGCCGATCAGATGTGCAGTGACCTGACCGGCTGGATAGTAACGACGCGACTCTTCACGCAGGTAAATGCCGGGCAGCTTGAGTTTTTTGACGTATTCGCCGATCGCTGGATTCACCTGACGCGCCAGATAGATAAAGCGCCCTTTGGGATTGGCATTCACGCGCGCGGCGAGTTGATCGAGTGGGATGGACAACGCATCTGAAAGGGCTTTCCAGCGGCTGTCGAGTGACACACCGCCATGTTCCATCAGCTCTTTAGGATCGGCCCAGATGGCATTCACCGGTACACTGACGGCCAATGGACGGCCAGCACGATCGCTGATCATGCCACGTGCAGTGGGAACAGATTGAACACGCAGCGAACGCAAATCCCCTTCTTTCACCAGTTTATCCGGGCTAATGACCTGTAACCACGCCACGCGTGACAGCAATCCGCCCAAAGCCAGTAAAATACAGCCGCACAGCAACGCAAAACGCCAGCTTATAAAGCTGGCCTTATCTTCCTGTTTTTTTAACTTCAGCGTTTTGCCTGCGCCGCTCATTGAGGTCTGCGATTCCTTATTTATCTCTGCACCACGATATTTTCCTGTGAAGGATCAACATGCTGCATCTGCAGCTTATCGGTTGCTATTCGCTCAACCCGGCTATGATCGCCGAGCGCATTCTCTTCCAAAATCAGGTTACGCCACTCGATATCGAGCGCATCACGTTCTAACACCAACTGTTCGCGCTGCGCCGTTAACAGGCGCGTTTTGTGCGTGGTGGTCACCACCAACACCGAGGACACAAGTACTGCAATCAGCAGCAACACCGGGATCTTGCCGAATCGCAGCAGGTCACCGCCGATGACGCCGGGCAGGCTGTGTCGCTCGTTGCCAATCATGTCGCGGTCCTCTCAGCAATACGCAGTACCGAACTGCGTGCGCGCGGGTTCTCGTTGACTTCCGCTTCACCCGGAATCAGCTTGCCTAAGGTTTTCAATTCACGTCCACCTAGCGCTTTAAGCTGGCTTTCGGTCATTGGGATACCCGCTGGAACTTGCGGGCCTCGGCTCTGATCGCGCATAAAACGCTTCACCAAACGGTCTTCCAGCGAATGGAAGCTGATAACCGATAACCGCCCGCCAGGTGCCAGCACCGACATTGCCCCTTTCAGTGCAGTATCGATCTCTTCCAGTTCGCTGTTGATCCAAATACGAATCGCCTGGAAGGTGCGCGTGGCCGGATGTTTAAACTTGTCCTTCACCGGCATCGCAGCAGCGATCACGGTGGCTAACTCTTTGGTGCGCGTCATTGGCTGTTCACGATTACGCTCGACGATGGCGCGTGCGATACGTTTGCCAAATTTCTCTTCACCGTAGGTCTTGATGACGAAGGCGATATCGGCTTCCTCGGCGTTCATCAGCCACTCTGCTGCAGACTGGCCCCGTGTCGGGTCCATACGCATATCCAGTGGCCCATCACGCATAAACGAGAAACCGCGCTCTGCGTCATCCAACTGCGGTGATGACACGCCAAGATCGAGCAATACGCCATCGATCTTGCCTGTCAGACCACGCGCTTCGACATACTCTGCCAGCGCCGAAAAGGGTCCGTGCACGATCGAAAAACGTGGATCCTGAATTTCAGCTGCAGCGGCTATGGCTTGCGGATCGCGATCGATCGCCAGTAACTGCCCCTTCTCGCCCAGTTGCGAAAGGATCAGACGTGAGTGACCGCCGCGCCCAAAAGTGCCGTCAATGTAAATGCCGTCTTCCCTGATATTGAGGCCGTTAACCGCCTCATCCAGCAGCACTGTGGTGTGTTTAAAATTATCCTGCATAGCTATAGCGACAAGTCCTGCAACCGCTCAGATAAAGGCTCCTGAGCCGACTGTTCTGCGTCAATATCGTCCTTAACTTGTTGATACCAGGTCTGTTCATCCCACAGCTCAAACTTATTGAACTGTCCAACCAGCATCACTTCTTTGGTCAGGCTCGCATGTTGCCGTAGCGTATTCGCCAGCAACAAACGACCTGCATTATCCATCTGGCATTCGCTGGCATGTCCTAACAGCAGTCGCTGCACGCGACGTTCGTTCGGATTCATGCTGGATAAGCGCGCCAGTTTTTTCTCGATGATTTCCCATTCGGGCAGGGTATAAAGCAACAGACATGGCTGGTGGAGGTCAATGGTGCACACCATTTGCCCCTGAGACTCCGCGACAAGCAATTCACGATAGCGTGTTGGTACCGCCAATCGGCCTTTGCCGTCGAGATTGACTAACGTTGCTCCTCGGAACATGTCAGTCCTACCCCCCAATCACCCGTTTTCACCACTTTATCCCACTTTTTACCACGAAACGAGTTTACGGAGCCTATGAAATCCTTGTCAAGCCGCAACGACAAGTGAATATCACTCTTTACAAGGGTGAGAATTATTTAGTGGAGGGGAATTTAGGGGAATGAATGGCAAAATAAAAAATTAACCTGATGAATAATGGAATAAAAATTTTCACGATTTGAAAAATGGCGAAAAATAAAGCGTTTTAATCGCAAAAGATAATTATCCCGGGATATGCGACAGCGGCTGCATTTTAGGGGATTTCTGAAAGGAAGCCCAGCACCATCGCGCCAGCTCTGCTACGCGTCACTGCTGAAGATGTAAACAAATAAGAAAATTCAGTGCAGTTAATTCGTTAGGGAAAGTGGTGACTATTTACGCTTTTTTACCCCAGTCCTATGGCAGAAAAATATCTGGATGATTAATAAGTGCGGGCAGCGATCTGTCCGCGATTTCATTTAGTGCGGCGACTTAACTGACCACGGCGGAATAAATTGCGGCGAATACGGGTTAATCCCGGCTTCGGTTTGCGCGGTTCATCCAGCGAGGCCAAAACTAATTCCAGCACGCGCTCGGCGACATCGCGATGTCGCTGCCCCACCGCCAGTACCGGGCACTCTAAAAAGTCCAGTAATTCGTGGTCGCCAAAGGTGGCGATAGCCAGGTCAGTGGGCAGGCGGCCATCCCGCTTTAGGGTAATGTCCATCACGCCCTGAAGCAGACCGAATGAGGTGGTAAACAACGCATCCGGCATCGGATGATCTTCGAGATATTTCTCGAATAGTGTGGCAGCCGCAGTGCGATCAAAGCTGTTGCAGTAGAGGTAATCCACCGTGCGTTCATCGTCTTTCCACGCATCGCGAAAGCCCATTTCACGCAGGAAACTGACTGAAAGCTCAGGCAAGGCCCCAAGGAACAGCACATTTTTCACCGGAAGCTGACGCAATTCAGCCGCCAGCGCATGCGCATCGTCCTGATCGGCACCGACCACACTGGTGAAGTGTTCACGATCCAGCGCACGGTCCAGCGCGATAATCGGCAGCGGATCGTTGATCCAGCGCTGATAAAACGGGTGTTCTGGCGGCAACGAGGTCGAAACGATGATCGCATCCACCTGGCGCTGCAGCAGATGTTCAATACAGCGCATCTCATTGTCAGGCTGATCTTCCGAGCAGGCAATCAGCAGCTGATAGCCACGTTGGCGTGCCTGGCGCTCCAGATAATTGGCAATGCGCGTGTAACTGGTGTTCTCAAGATCCGGGATCACCAGACCAATTGAACGCGTACGTCCGGCGCGCAGGCCTGCCGCAACAGCATTGGGGTGATAATTATGTTCACGCACCACCGCCATCACTTTTTCGACGGTTTTGTCGCTGACACGATACTGCCGCGCTTTGCCATTGATAACGTAGCTGGCCGTGGTGCGCGACACGCCCGCCAGGCGCGCAATTTCATCCAGTTTCACGATGACACCTTAATTCTGATAAGCCAGGGCTGGGCAAATGTCCGCAGAGTAGCTATGGGTAAAACATTTGTAACATCTAACCGCAGAACACTACGCTGAGCAACCGCTTTTATCGGGCAGCACTCACAAGCGCATTAAATAAAAAAAACCCGGCATTACGCCGGGTTAGCTTGGAAGCAGGATGATAACTCTGCGGAATTAACGCATCACACGATCGCCACGTGACACGCCCACAATCCCTGATCGCGCCACTTCAACGATCTCAGCAACATCGCGTACCGTGTTGAGGAAGGCGTCGAGTTTATCGCTGGTGCCTGCCAGCTGAACCGTGTACAGCGTTGGCGTCACATCGATAATCTGGCCACGGAAAATTTCCGCGCTGCGCTTCACTTCTTCACGGCCATACCCGCTTGCCTGAATCTTCACCAGCATGATTTCACGTTCAACGTAAGCACCCTGCCCCAGCTCGCTGACACGTAACACGTCCACCAGCTTGTGCAGTTGCTTCTCAATCTGCTCCAGTACTTTTTCATCGCCGACCGTCTGAATGGTCATGCGTGACAGCGTTGGATCATCGGTCGGCGCAACGGTCAGACTTTCGATGTTGTAGCCGCGCTGTGAGAACAAGCCCACCACGCGAGACAATGCGCCGGATTCATTTTCCAGCAGTACCGATAACACACGACGCATAATTAAGTCCTCTCCGTTTTGCTCAGCCACATCTCATCCATCGAACCGCCGCGAATCTGCATCGGGTAAACGTGCTCGCTGCCGTCGATATTCACATCAACAAACACCAGACGCCCTTTCGCCAGGGTATCCAATGCCAGCTGCAGCTTCTCTTCCAGCTCAGCGGGGTGCGCGATGGAAATACCCACGTGTCCGTAGGCTTCGGCTAAACGCACAAAGTCAGGCAGAGATTGCATGTAGGATTGCGAGTGGCGGCCGGAATAAATCATATCCTGCCACTGTTTCACCATACCGAGGAAACCGTTGTTGAGGTTCAGCACCAGCACCGGTAAATCGTACTGCAGTGCCGTCGACAGTTCCTGGATGTTCATCTGAATACTGCCATCACCGGTCACGCAGATGACGGTTTCATCCGGCAGCGCCATTTTCACCCCCAGCGCAGCCGGTAAGCCGAAGCCCATGGTGCCAAGGCCACCGGAGTTGATCCAGCGACGCGGCTTATCAAACTGATAATAGAGCGCGGCGAACATCTGATGCTGGCCGACATCAGAGGTAACGTACGCATCCCCCTTAGTCAGACGCCAGATGGTTTCGATCACCGCCTGCGGTTTGATCTTGTCGCTGGTGCGATCAAATTCAAGGCACTTACGGCTACGCCAGCCATCAATGGTCTGCCACCAGTCGCGCAGGCTATCCAGCTCTTGCTTCGCATCGCTTTGCGCCAGCAGTTCCAGCATCTGCGACAACGTCTGCTTCGCATCACCGACAATCGGGATATCGGCGCTGACGGTCTTGGAAATCGAGGTCGGATCGACGTCGATATGCATGATGGTGGCGTTCGGGCAATATTTCGCCAGGTTGTTGGTAGTACGGTCATCGAAGCGCACACCAATGCCGAAAATCAAATCGGCATTGTGCATGGTCATATTGGCTTCGTAAGTACCGTGCATACCCAGCATGCCTACACTCTGGCGATGCGTGCCAGGGAACACGCCGAGGCCCATCAGTGACATGGTGACCGGAATATTCAGCTGTTCAGCTAACTGCAGCAGCTCCGCCTCACAGCCGGACATAATCGCACCGCCACCGGCATAAATCACCGGCTTATGCGCGGCCAGTAGCGTTTGCAGTGCACGCTTAATCTGTCCTTTATGCCCCTGAATCGTCGGGTTATAAGAGCGCATGCTGACCGACTCAGGATAGACGTACGGCAGTTTGTTCGCTGGGTTAAGAATGTCTTTTGGCAGGTCGATCACCACCGGGCCTGGGCGGCCGCTTGCTGCCAGCCAGAAGGCTTTTTTCAGCACGGTTGGGATCTCTTCGGCGTTTTTCACCAGGAAGCTGTGTTTGACCACCGGACGGGAAATCCCGACCATGTCGCACTCCTGGAACGCATCGTAGCCGATCAGTGAAGACGGCACCTGACCCGACAGAATCACCATCGGAATCGAATCCATATAGGCCGTCGCAATACCGGTAATGGCATTGGTGGCGCCTGGACCTGAGGTGACCAGCACCACGCCGACTTCGCCGGTCGCGCGTGCCAGACCATCTGCCATATGCACAGCGCCTTGCTCGTGACGCACTAATACGTGGTCAATACCACCGACCGTTTGCAGCGCATCGTAAATGTCGAGCACTGCTCCGCCCGGATAGCCGAATACCTGCTTAACGCCCTGATCGATTAACGAACGGACGACCATTTCGGCTCCTGACAACATCTCCATTTTCTGCCTCCAGGCTTGAGGAACCGGATCCCGTGACGCGCATTGCCCCTGCGCCACTGGCACCCAGCCCCGTATTCGCCAGTTAAGATCAAAACCTTATGTTTATGCTCAGATGACAGAATTCATTTCTGCCTTCCAGGTACAGGGAATCTACTTGAGTTGATTCTTTTAAGAGTAGGTCGATTACCATAACCGCAGAAAACCCGGCCTGCAAACGACAGGAGGCTGCGACAGGCTTATTTCGGCACAAAAGGCACTGACACGTGATAATCGCTCGCGAGGATTAAACTAATGCCATCCCACAACCACAGATGAAAATGCTGGTTTCATGATTATTTGCAGCGTGTTCTAAGAAATATGATTTTCATATTGCCTGGCCGGTTAGCCCACAATTTTTCCTGAATATTACTTTCTGGCGTGATTAACTTCAAAATCCGCTTCTTGCATGACATTGTGCTAAGCTACCCGCCAAATCTTGTTTTTAAAATTGTGCCAAAACTCAGATTAAATACATTAAATTCAACAACTTAAAATTAATTCGTTTTTATAAAAAATTTTTTAGGCTGTTTAAGCCATTATGCATGCAGCTAATTAATGCCAAAGCTCTGTATAGCGGGATATTCGCAGCAGATCGCCCTTAAAGGACAAAAGAAATACCCTTTCACTTAGGGTTGACTTCCCACAGTAATCCCAGTATCAATATGTGCAGCACAAAATTTACGAGGTTTGATTCATGTTCCATTCTTTCCGCCTACTCGGTCTACTACTAAACGCATTCAGTTTGCGCGGTAGACTTGTGGGTGGAATCAATCACTGATTCGAACCTGAAGAAGTTTAAAGAACCCGCGCCGATGCGCGGGTTTTTTTATGCTCGTTACACCGGCGAAGTTGAGTTAAAGCAAAAGGAAGATGACCATGAGCCAGCAAGTTATTATTTTCGATACCACTCTGCGCGACGGCGAGCAGGCATTACAGGCCAGCCTGAGTGTTAAAGAAAAACTGCAGATCGCCCTGGCGCTGGAGCGTATGGGCGTGGATGTAATGGAAGTCGGTTTCCCTATCTCTTCGCCAGGCGATTTCGAATCGGTGCAGACCATCGCGCGCTCGGTGAAAAACAGCCGCGTTGCTGCCCTGGCCCGCTGCGTGGATAAGGATATTGATGCCGCCTACGAGGCTTTGCGTGTGGCTGAAGCATTCCGCATTCATACTTTCCTCGCCACTTCGCCAATGCATATCGCCACCAAATTGCGCAGTACCTTGCCAGATGTGATTGACCGCGCAGTAGCCTCGATTAAACGTGCGCGCAACTACACCGATGACGTTGAGTTCTCTTGCGAAGACGGTGGCCGTACGCCGATCGACGATCTGTGCCGCGTAGTGGAAGCCGCGATCAACGCCGGCGCGACCACCATCAACATCCCGGATACGGTTGGTTACACCTTGCCGCACGAGTACGCTAACATCTTCAGCCAGTTGCGCGAACGCGTACCGAACATCGATAAAGCTATCTTGTCTGTTCACACCCATGATGATTTGGGCATGGCAACCGGCAATGCCGTAGCAGCAGTGTTAGCAGGTGCGCGTCAGGTTGAAGGCACCATCAATGGCCTGGGCGAACGTGCCGGTAACTGTGCGCTGGAAGAAGTGATTATGGCGATTAAAACCCGCCAGCAGATCATGAACCTGCACACCAATATCCATCATCAGGAAATCTACCGCACCAGCCAGTTGATCAGCCAAATCTGCAACATGCCGATTCCAGCCAACAAAGCGATTGTGGGTACGGGTGCGTTTGCTCACTCCTCTGGTATTCACCAGGATGGCGTGTTGAAGAACCGCGAAAACTACGAAATCCTGACGCCAGAATCGATCGGCTTACACAAAATTCAGTTGAACCTGACTTCACGTTCAGGCCGTGCTGCGGTGAAACATCGCATGGAAGAGATGGGTTACAAAGATTCCGACTACAACGTCGATGCTCTGTACGATGCCTTCCTGAAGCTGGCCGACAAGAAAGGCCAGGTATTTGATTACGATTTGGAAGCGCTGGCGTTCATCAACAAACAGAATGAAGAGCCAGAATATTTCCAGCTGAACGAATTTAATGTACAGACCGGTTCCAGCGTCACTGCCACCGCGTCGGTGCAGTTGGGCTGTGGCGAAGAGACCAAAGCCGATGCCGCGACCGGTAACGGCCCGGTGGATGCCGTATATCAGGCCATCAACCGCATCACCGGCTTTGAAGCAGAATTGGTGAACTACAAGTTGACCGCGAAAGGCCACGGCGAGAACGCGCTGGGCCAGGTTGATATCGTGGTGAACTACAACGGTCGTAAATTCCATGGCGTTGGCCTGGCGACCGATATCGTCGAATCTTCTGCTAAAGCGATGGTGAACGCCCTGAACAACATCTGGCGCGCCAAACAGGTAGAAAAAGAATTGCAGCGTAAATTTAAAGATCAGAAGGAAACGGTGTAACTATGACTCAGTCTTATCATATTGCGGTAATGCCAGGCGACGGAATCGGCCCGGAAGTGATGGCGCAGGCTATCAAGGTTCTCGACGCCATTCGCGGGCGCTTCGACATGCGTATCACCACCAGCGAATATGATGTTGGCGGTATCGCCATCGATCGTCACGGTGAACCGCTGCCGCCTGCCACCGTTGCCGGTGCAGAGCAAGCGAATGCGATTCTGTTCGGCTCTGTCGGTGGTCCAAAATGGGAACACCTGCCGCCAGCGGGCCAGCCTGAGCGTGGTGCACTGTTGCCACTGCGTAAGCACTTCAAGTTGTTCAGCAACCTGCGCCCCGCTTCCTTATATAAAGGCCTGGAAGCGTTTTGCCCACTGCGCAGCGACATCGCCGCACGCGGTTTCGACATCCTGTGCGTGCGTGAATTAACCGGCGGCATCTACTTTGGTCAGCCGAAAGGGCGCGAAGGTAGCGGTCCACATGAGCGTGCATTTGATACCGAGGTGTATCACCGTTTCGAGATCGAGCGTATTGCACGCAACGCCTTTGAAGCCGCACGCAAGCGTCGTAACAAAGTGACGTCAGTGGATAAAGCCAACGTGCTGCAGACCTCAGTGATGTGGCGTGAAATCGTTAATGAAGTGGCAAAAGATTACCCGGATGTGCAGTTGAGCCACATGTACATCGATAATGCCACCATGCAGTTGATTAAAGATCCATCACAGTTTGACGTGCTGCTCTGTTCTAACCTGTTCGGTGACATCCTGTCAGACGAATGCGCGATGATCACCGGTTCCATGGGCATGCTGCCTTCTGCCAGCATGAATGAAGAAGGTTTCGGTCTGTATGAGCCTGCGGGCGGTTCTGCGCCCGATATCGCCGGTCAGAACATTGCCAACCCAATTGCTCAGATTCTCTCGTTGTCTCTGCTGTTGCGCTTCAGCCTGAATGCCGCTGAAGCTGCAGACAGTATCGAGCGTGCGGTCAGCCGTGCGCTGGAAGCGGGCCATCGTACCCGCGATTTAGCCGGTAACGGCCCAGCTGTGAGCACAGATGAAATGGGCAGCATCATTGCCGGTTTCATCGCTGAGGAAAAATAATAAAATGAAAAGCTTATACCAGAAGTTATTTGATGCACATGTCGTCCACGAAGCACCAAACGAAACCCCGTTACTGTACATCGATCGCCATCTGATCCATGAAGTGACGTCACCGCAGGCCTTCGATGGCCTGCGCGCTCACGGCCGCAAAGTGCGCCAGCCGTCGAAGACGTTCGCCACCATGGACCACAACGTTTCTACCCAGACCAAAGACATTAACGCGTCGGGTGAGATGGCGCGTATTCAGATGCAAGAGCTGATCAAGAACTGTGCTGAGTTCGGCATTCAGCTGTATGACCTGAATCACCCGTTCCAGGGTATCGTGCACGTGATCGGGCCTGAACAAGGGATGACGCTGCCAGGCATGACCATCGTCTGCGGCGATTCCCACACCGCGACCCACGGCGCATTCGGTTCGCTGGCATTCGGTATCGGCACCTCCGAAGTTGAGCATGTGTTTGCCACGCAGACCCTGAAACAGGGCCGTGCAAAAACCATGAAAATTGAAGTGCTGGGCGAAGCGGCGCCGGGCATTACGGCGAAAGATATCGTGTTGGCGATTATTGGTAAAACCGGCAGCGCCGGCGGTACTGGTCACGTGGTGGAGTTCTGTGGCCCGGCGATTGAAGCGCTGAGCATGGAAGGCCGTATGACGTTGTGCAACATGGCGATTGAGATGGGTGCCAAAGCGGGCCTGGTCGCGCCGGATGACACCACTTTCGCTTACCTGAAAGACAAGCAGTTCGCACCGAAGGGCGAGCAGTGGGATGAAGCCGTCGCTTACTGGCGTACGATGAAGTCCGACAGCGATGCCAAATTCGACACCATTGTCACCCTGAACGCGGCCGATATCGCGCCGCAGGTCACCTGGGGCACCAACCCAGGCCAGGTGATGGCGGTGGATCAGGCGATCCCCAACCCGCAATCCTTTGCCGATCCGGTTGAGCGTGCTTCTGCCGAGAAAGCGTTGGCTTACATGGATTTGCAGCCGGGTATTAAACTGACTGAAGTCGCTATCGACAAAGTCTTTATCGGCTCTTGCACCAACTCACGAATTGAAGATTTGCGCGCTGCGGCAGCCATCGCTAAAGGCCGCAAAGTCGCACCTGGCGTTGTTGCCATGGTCGTCCCTGGCTCAGGCCCAGTGAAGGCGCAAGCCGAAGCAGAAGGTCTGGATAAGATTTTCCTCGAAGCCGGTTTTGAATGGCGTCTGCCGGGTTGCTCCATGTGTCTGGCGATGAACAATGACCGTCTGAACCCAGGCGAGCGTTGTGCCTCCACCAGTAACCGTAACTTTGAAGGTCGTCAGGGCCGTGGCGGTCGCACTCACTTAGTGAGCCCGGCGATGGCTGCAGCGGCGGCAGTAACCGGTCGTTTTGCCGACATTCGTGAATTGACTCAGGGAGCTTAAGCCATGGCGAACAAATTTACCCAACACACCGGAATTGTGGCGCCACTGGATGCGGCGAACGTCGATACCGATGCCATCATTCCAAAACAGTTCCTGCAGAAAGTGACGCGCACCGGTTTTGGCGCGCACCTGTTCCACGACTGGCGCTTCGAAGATGATGCGGGCACCGTGCCTACCCCAGGTTTCGTGCTGAACAAGCCGGAATTTAAAGGCACCAGCATCTTGCTGGCGCGTGAAAACTTTGGCTGCGGCTCATCACGTGAGCACGCCCCATGGGCCCTGACCGATTTCGGTTTCCACGTGGTGATTGCACCCAGCTTCGCGGATATTTTCTATGGCAACAGCTTTAACAACCAGCTGCTGCCGGTGAAGTTGAGCGATGAAGAAGTGGATGAGATGTTCAAACTGGTGGCCGCGCAGCCAGGCGTGACCTTTACCGTGGATCTGGAAGCCCAGACCGTCACGGCGGGTGATAAGTCTTACAGCTTTGAAATCGACAGCTTCCGCCGTCACTGCATGATCAATGGCCTCGACAGCATTGGTTTAACGCTGCAACACGAAGCGTCCATCTCCAACTACGAGACCACTCAGCCAGCATTCCTGCGTTAATGCCCTATTCGGTGCGTTTGAATGCGCACCGAATAGAGACGCACTGGATGTTTATAAAGTCGCCTTTGCGGGCGACTTTTTATTTATTGGGCATCACGCACGCGCGACGCCAGCCCCAACGCCACCACCGCCATCGCTAATGCCAGCCAGTACACCGATTCATGGCCAAAGCGCTCGCTCAGCGTGCCCTGTATCAATCCCGCGATAATCAGACCGGTCGATATCGAGGTGGTAAACATCGTGGTCGCTGCGCCCGCGCGTCCCGGCATCAAATCCTGAAACCACAGCATGCCAATTCCCGCGACGATGCCGATAAACGCCGCGTTGAACAGCTGAAGCACCATCAATGCCATGCGCGACTGGAACAACACCAGTCC
Organism: Pantoea sp. EABMAA-21; assembly: GCF_030053335.1. NCBI lineage: Bacteria > Pseudomonadati > Pseudomonadota > Gammaproteobacteria > Enterobacterales > Erwiniaceae > Pantoea > Pantoea sp. EABMAA-21. Next base: position 87,763 of record NZ_JASGBX010000009.1, on the reverse strand, counting down.
GAGATAGAACAGGATCGCCGCCACCAGCGCTAACAGCACCAACTTGCGCTTACCAAAGCGCTTGGCGTAGTGTCCAGCCAGCAGCATGATGGGAATTTCCAATCCTGCGGCCGTCCCCATTAGTAAGCCCGCCAGTTTTTCCGGCAGCCCCAACGTGGAGCTGATATACAGCGGCATATCGATGATATACATGGTGTTGCACGCCCACATCACCACCGAGGCGATAAACAGCACTCGCACCTGGCTATCTTTCCACGGACTGAGCTGGGTCAGCACCTGCTCTGGCGTCGCGGCCACGCGCGGCACTGAAGGCAGAGTGCGCCAAATCAGCAGCATACTGAGCAGGAAAATCGCCGCCGCCACGCAGAACAGCGTCACGAAGCCATAGTTAAGCGCTAAGGCGAACGACAGCGGCGGGCCAATCACCCATGCCAGCGACAGTTGCGCACGCATCACCGAGCTGAACATCACCACTTCACGCGCCGACTGATCCGCATACTCGCGTGCCAGCGCAAAGATCTGCGGAATCGCCACGCTGGCCAGCGCTGACAGCAACACGCCCACACTGATCAACGTCAGGTACTGACGATTAAAGGCGAATAGCAGCGCATTCAGTACCGCCATCAGGCAGCAAAACAGGATCAGATTGCGACGATCGCCGCGATTGTCCGAGCGCTTCGCCATTAGCAGGCTAATCACAATCCCGGCAATCGCGTTGATGGTAAAAAATAGCCCGACCCAAAACGGTCGCACCTGCACTTCGCGCGTCAAAAACAGACTCAGCGTGGGTGCCTGCAACGCACCGGCGACACCGGTCATAAACGACACCGCCATAAAAGAGAGATAAACCGGATTGATACGACGCTGGCGCGTTAACAGCGATTTCATGCAGAAATCCCTTTGCGGAGAAATGAGGCTAAGACAAAGAGGGTAGAAGATTTCACAGCAAAACGAAAAAAGCCAGCAGAGAAAACGCTGCTGGCGGTGAAATGCACCCTACTCAGAAAAGGCTCCACGTCGGTGGAACCGCTGGCAGAGCGCCATTCATTGCTGAATGCCTCCCGCTCTTCCATTGCCTGGCAGTATGCCTATAATATGGGGCAGGAAAAACTGAGCGATTCTGAGAAGGAGTTCCCCTTTTATGTCCTCTGCGCGACTGCAACAGCAGTTCATCCGCCTGTGGCAAAGCTGCCAGGGGCTGGATCAGGAAACTACCTTAAGCGATCTGGCTGAACGACTGCACTGCTCGCGGCGCCATATGCGTAACCTGCTGAATGCCATGCAGGATGCGGGCTGGCTGATTTGGCAGGCAGAAGCCGGGCGCGGTAAGCGTTCGACCCTGAGCTTCAATTACACCGGCCTGGCACTCCAGCAGCAGCGCGCCGAAGATCTACTGGAGCAGGACCGCATAGAGCAGTTGGTGCAACTGGTGGGCGATAAGAATCAGGTGCGGCAGATGATTGCGGCGCATCTCGGGCGCAGTTTCCGCCAGGGCAAGCACATCCTGCGCGTGCTCTATTACCGTCCGCTGCCCAATCTGCTGCCGGGCTCGCCGCTGCGTCGTTCGGAAACCCATCTGGCGCGACAAATCTTTAACGGCCTGACGCGAATAAATGAGGAAAAGGGGGAAATCGAAGCGGATATCGCCCATCACTGGCAACAAACCTCCCCACTCCACTGGCGCTTCTTTTTACGACCCGCGATTCGCTTCCATCACGGACGTGAACTGGAGATGGAAGACATCATCGCTTCACTGGAACGTGTACGCAGTCAGCCGCTATTCTCGCATATCGACAAACTGCACTCTCCCGCGCCCTGGACGCTGGATATTCATCTGTCACAGCCCGATAGCTGGTTGCCTTGGCTGCTGGCCAGCGTCAGCGCGATGATCCTGCCGCGCGAATGGCCGACGTTGCGCCATTTTGCCCGTCAACCCATCGGCACCGGTCCTTACAGCGTGGTACGCAACCAGCAGACGCAGCTGAAAATCGCCGCCTTTGATGACTATTTTGGCTATCGCGCGCTGATTGATGACGTGTCGATTTGGGTGCTGCCGGAAATCAGCGACGAGCTGGTGTATGCCGGCGTTAAGCTGCAGGGGGAAACCGCCGATGAGAAATCCGAAGAGAGCCGTCTGGAAGAAGGTTGCTATTTCCTGCTGTTCGACCAGCGCTCAGAGCGTGGTAAGGATGCCCATTTTCGACGCTGGGTGAGCTATCTGCTTAACCCGATTGCCCTGCTCAACCATGCGGGTGTGGGCTATCAGCGCTACTGGTTCCCTGCATACGGTTTCTTACCGCGCTGGCATCATCGCCGCGATCTCACCCCAGCCGAAAAGCCCGATGGACTCACGCAACTGACCATCAGCTGGTACAGCCATCATGTTGAGCATGAAGGGATTGCTAACGCCCTGCGCCCGCTGCTGGCTGAACAGGGCGTTGAGCTGATCACGCGCGAGCTGAGCTACGAAGAGTGGTTCGAAGGTGAAGGAGAGAGTGACATCTGGCTCGGCAGTGTGAACTTCACGCTGCCACTGGAGTACGCGCTGTTTGCCCAACTCTACGAGCTGCCGCTAATGCACCACTGCGTCCCGATTAACTGGCATGCCGATGCGGAGCAGTGGCGGCAAAAAAACTTATCCTTAGCCGATTGGAGTAAGCAGTTGGTGAACAGCGACTTTGTTCATCCGCTCTTCCATCACTGGTTACTGCTGGAAGGCCAGCGCAGTATGCGCGGTGTGCGGCTCAATACGCTCGGCTGGTTTGACTTCAAATCGGCCTGGTTTGCACCACCGGAGCTGTGACACTTTCGCGCTGTCACAGAAGTGTCTAAAATAAGCCGTTCTCAACGGGGTGCCCTGGTATTGGGCTGAGAGAAACCCGTCGAACCTGATCCGGCTCATACCGGCGTAGGGATTTGAGATGCCCGCTAACTCAGATCCTTTGCGACTCAACTTTATCTTCTCCTCAAGGAGCGCAAAGTGTTAAACAAAGTCTTGCCCGTGTTGCTGTTGATCTCTGCCCCGGCGTTGGCTGTCAAGCCTGTTCTTACCGTTTACACCTACGACTCGTTCTCTGCAGATTGGGGCCCCGGCCCTGCCGTTAAAAAAGCCTTTGAAGCCGAGTGCGGCTGCGAACTGAACTATGTGGCGCTGGAAGATGGCGTGTCGCTGCTCAACCGCGTGCGGATGGAGGGCAAAAACAGCAAAGCCGATGTGGTGCTGGGCCTCGATAACAACCTCGTGCAAGCCGCCGAAAAAACCGGCCTGTTCGCAAAAAGCACCGTCGACACCAGTCAATTGCAACTGCCTGATAGCTGGCATAACGACACCTTCGTTCCGTTCGATTACGGCTACTTCGCCTTCGTCTACGATAAAAACAAGCTGAAGAACCCACCGAAAAGCCTGAAAGAACTGGTCGAAAGCCCGGAAAAGTGGCGTGTGATCTATGAAGATCCACGCACCAGCACACCGGGATTAGGCCTGCTGCTGTGGATGCAAAAAGTGTATGGCGATAAAGCACCTGACGCCTGGCAGAAGCTGGCACAGAAAACGGTCACCGTCACTAAGGGCTGGAGCGAAGCCTATGGCCTGTTCCTGAAAGGCGAAGGCGATCTGGTGCTGAGTTACACCACCTCTCCGGCATATCACATCATCGAAGAGAAGAAAGATAACTACGCCGCTGCGCCGTTTAGCGAAGGCCATTATCTGCAAGTGGAAGTGGCTGCACAGCTCGCTAGCAGCAAACAGCCCAAACTGGCGCAGCAGTTTATGCAATTTATGGTATCGCCAGCCTTCCAGCAGACCATTCCGACTGGCAACTGGATGTATCCGGTGATCAAAAGCGATCTGCCTGCCGGTTATCAGTCTCTGACCGTGCCGGCGAATGCGCTGCAATACAGCTCAGCCGAAGTGGCCGATCATCGCGCGGACTGGATTCGTACCTGGCAACAAGCCGTTAGCCGTTAATGCCAGCCTGGTTAATTCCTGGAAGTGCCGTTGCGCTGCTATTGTGCGCAGTGGCACTGCTGGCGTTTGGCGCCTTAGTGATGGCGGCGCCGGTCACTGACTGGCGCGCCCTGCTGTCAGACAATTATCTGCACCACGTCCTGGCCTTCTCGTTTGAGCAGGCGCTTTTATCTGCCCTGCTCTCGGTGCTGCCGTCGATTCTGCTGGCACGTGCGTTGTATCGTCGCCGCTTTCCGGGACGTAATCTGCTGCTGCGCCTGTGTGCCATGACGCTGGTATTGCCGGTTTTAGTGGCCGTATTTGGTTTGCTCAGTGTTTACGGTCGCAACGGCTGGCTGGCGCACCTCTGTAGCCTGCCTGGCATTGATTACACCTTCTCGCCCTATGGCTTGCAGGGCATTTTACTGGCACATGTGTTCTTCAATCTGCCCCTCGCCACCCGCATGCTGTTACAGGCGCTGGAAAGTATTCCCGGCGAGCAGCGTCAGTTAGCCGCCCAACTTGGTATGCGCGGCTGGAATCTGTTTCGTTTAGTCGAATGGCCATGGCTGCGGCGCCAGATTCTGCCCACCGCAGCCCTGATTTTTATGCTGTGCTTCGCCAGCTTTGCCACGGTACTGGCATTAGGCGGAGGACCGCGTGCCACCACGCTGGAACTGGCCATCTACCAGGCGCTGAGTTTTGATTACGATCCCAGCCGTGCGGCGCTACTGGCACTGTTGCAACTCGGGTGCTGTTTGCTGCTGGTGCTGCTCAGCCAACGCTTCAGTAAGGCCATCCCTACCGGCAGCCAAAATATTCGCGGCTGGCGTGATCCGCAGGATTGCTGGCATGCCCGGATCGGCGACACGCTACTGATTGTCTGTGCGCTACTGCTGTTGCTGCCGCCGCTCGCTGCGGTGATCGTTGATGGCTTGCGCGGGGGTGTTGCAGGTGCCCTGCAACAGCCCGCGTTATGGCAAGCGACCTTCACCTCACTGCGCATCGCCATCGGCGCCGGATTGCTGTGCGTGGTGCTGACCATCATGTTGCTATGGAGCAGTCGCGAGCTGCGTCAGCGTCAGCGCAACGTTGCGGCACAGGCAATGGAGCTAAGCGGTATGCTGATCCTGGCGATGCCCGGCATCGTGCTGGCCAGCGGCTTTTTCCTGCTGTTCAACGCCACCATCGGCCTGCCGCAGCGCGCCGATGGCTTAGTGATTTTCACCAATGCGCTGATTGCCATCCCCTATGCGATGAAGGTACTGGAGAACCCGATGCGCGATATCAGCGCTCGCTACACCCCGCTCTGCGCATCACTGGGCATTGCTGGTATTAATCGCCTGAAACTGATTGAACTGCGCGCGCTGAAGCGGCCCATTGCACAAGCGCTGGCGTTTGCCTGCGTGCTGTCGATTGGTGATTTCGGCGTGGTGGCCCTGTTTGGCAGCGCCGATTTCCGTACGCTGCCGTTCTATCTGTTCCAGCAAATTGGCGCTTACCGCGGCGCAGACGGTGCCGTAACCGCACTGCTACTGTTATTACTGTGCCTGTTGCTCTTTACTCTGATGGAAAAACTGCCGGGTCGTCATGCTGACACTGAATAATCTCACTTACCTTTACCAGCATCTGCCAATGCGCTTCCGTTTTGAAGCCCAGGCGGGGGAACGTCTGGCGATCCTCGGCCCCAGCGGCGCAGGCAAAAGCACCTTGCTCAGCTTGATCGGCGGGTTTCTGCCAGTGAGTCAGGGAACCCTGATAATGAATGGCGTCGATCATACGCGCAGCGTGCCGTCGGCGCGGCCGGTGTCGATGCTGTTTCAGGAGAACAACCTCTTCCCGCATCTGACGGTGCAGCAAAATATGGGATTAGGCTTGCATCCAGGCTTGAAACTGACGTGGGAACAGCAGCAACAGCTGGCCGCCATCGCTGAGCAGACCGGATTAGCCGAGATGCTGAACCGCTTGCCAGCTGAGCTTTCCGGCGGTCAACGCCAGCGCGTGGCCTTAGCGCGCTGCCTGCTGCGCGATCGGCCGATCCTGCTGCTCGATGAGCCCTTCTCTGCGCTCGATCCGGCGCTTCGCGGTGAGATGCTGCAACTGGTGCGTACGGTGTGTGAAAGCCGCAATATCACGCTGCTGATGGTGTCGCACAGCCTGGAAGACGCCCAGCAAATTGCGCCGCGCAGTCTGGTGGTGGTCGATGGGCGGATTTACTGGGATGGCAGCACGGCGAGCTTGATCAGTGGAGAGAGTGAAGCGGCTACCATCCTTGGCGTGAAAAAGCCTTAAGCGAAGAACACCTTCCACAATAGCTGGCGGAAGATAGGCATCATCGGGTGATACTGAATGGCGATAAATGCCGCCACGCCGATAGCCGCCGCCAGCGGTGCCAGCCAGCGCAAACGCGCCTGCGGCAGATATTTCGTCGCCCAATCAGTGGTTTTGCCACTGCGCCACCAGCGCCACATCAGCCAGAATCCCATCCACACCAGCAAAGCCACCAGCAACAGCAGCCACTTAAAATGGCCGCCTTGCGAGGCCTGCGGCACATCAATCGCCACACCGGCGAGGATACCCGGCATCAGATAAGCCGGCGGCCAGAGAATACAGCCAATCAGATTAGGTGGCAGGAACTTGCGCACCGGCAGCTCCAGCATGCCCGCCGCCAGTGGAATCAACGGACGCGTCGGGCCGACGAAGCGCCCCACCAGAATGGTAAACATGCTGTGTTCATGCAGCGCGTGCTCAGTTTTATTCAGCAGGCCCTGATACTTTTTCAGATATTTCCAGCGGTGTAATGGCCCCTGAAACTTCCAGCCGATGCCATACGAGACCCAATCACCAATCAGGCAACCGGCAAAACCCGCCGCCCAGGCAGGATAAAGGCCAATCTGTCCGCTGCCCACCAGCGCCCCAAGGCTGGCCATTAATACGGTTCCTGGCAACAGCAATCCCACGAACGCCAGTGACTCAAGGAAGGTCACCAGCGCCACGGCCATCAGCGCGTACTCCAGCGATTGCGAAAACAGATGTTCAATCCAGGCTTCCATAACTATCCTCTGCGGAATATAGAGGCTGGATTGTCCGGAGCCAGCGCCAAACCGTCAAGGCAAGAATTGTAGGACGATGTTGACAGAGTACTGACAATGTCGCCACACACAGGCACTGTATAAACATCCATGGTATACTTCAGGCAATTCATTTCCCGGAGTTCACGTGACCGAACCACGCGCAGGTTTTTTGCTTACCCGCCACTGGCGAGATACCCCAACCGGCAGCGAAGTGGTGCTGTGGCTGGCGACTGATGAGGGTCCACAGCGGCTGGTGCTACCGGCACAAGAGTCCGTGGCTTTCATTCCAGAAGAGTTCCGCCAGCAAACCGAAGCGTTGATCCGTGACGAGCGGCATATTCGTGTGCAATCACTCGAGCTGAAAGATTTCCGCCGTCGTCCGGTCTTTGGTCTCTATTGCCGCAGCCATCGCCAGTTGCAATACCTGGAAAAGCGACTGCGAGAAAATGGCATCGCGCTGTATGAGGCCGATATCCGCCCGCCAGAGCGCTATTTGATGGAGCGTTTCATCACTGCGCCGGTGTGGTTCAGCGGCGAGGTGCGCGGCGATAGCGTGGTCAATGCTCGCCTGAAACCGCATCCAGATTACCGCCCGCAGCTAAGATGGGTTTCGCTGGATATCGAAACCACGGAACACGGTGAGCTGTATTGCATCGGGCTGGAGGGCTGCGGTCAGCGCCAGGTTTACATGCTGGGTCCGCCCAATGGCGACGCCAGCACCCTCGATTTCGATCTCATCTATGTGGATAACCGCCCGCAGCTGCTGGAACAGCTCAATGGCTGGTTCGCCCGCCACGACCCTGACGTGATCATCGGCTGGAGCGTAGTGCAGTTCGATCTGCGCGTCCTGCAAAAACACGCCGATCGTTATGGCATTCCGCTGCGCTTAGGACGCCAAAATCAGGCGCTGGAGTGGCGCGAGCACGGCTTTAAGCCTGGCGTCTTCTTCGCACAAGCCACCGGGCGGTTGGTGATTGATGGTATTGAAGCGCTGAAATCCGCATTCTGGGACTTTCCCTCTTTCAGTCTTGAGGCGGTGTCACGCCAGCTCCTCGGCGAAGGAAAAGACATCGACAACCCGTGGCAGCGCATGGAGGAGATCAACTGGCGTTTTGCCCATGACAAACCCGCGCTGGCGAAGTACAACCTGAAAGATTGCGAACTGGTGACGCGTATTTTCCAGCACACTGCCATCATGCCGTTCCTGCTGGAACGCGCCACGGTCAATGGCCTGGCGGTCGATCGTCACGGCGGTTCGGTGGCGGCGTTTGGTCATCTTTATATTCCGCGTATGCATCGCGCAGGATTCGTGGCACCTAACCTTGGTGAAGTGGCACCCGAAGCAAGCCCCGGCGGTTATGTGATGGACTCACGGCCCGGCCTGTACGACTCGGTGCTGGTGCTCGATTACAAAAGCCTTTATCCCTCCATTATTCGCACCTTTCTGATCGATCCCGTCGGTTTGGTGGAGGGGCTGGCGCATCCAGACGATGCCGATTCCGTGCCCGGGTTTCGCCATGCGCGCTTCTCACGCCAAACCCATTGCCTGCCAGCGATTGTGGAGCAGATTTGGCAAGGGCGTGAAGCGGCTAAACGCAACGGCAATCAGCCTTTGTCACAGGCGCTGAAAATCATCATGAATGCCTTTTACGGCGTGCTTGGCACCAGCGCCTGTCGCTTCTTTGATCCACGCCTTGCGTCTTCTATTACCCTGCGTGGCCACGCCATCATGCAGCAAACACGCGAGCTGATTGAAGCCGAAGGGTTTGATGTGATTTATGGCGACACCGACTCCACCTTTGTCTGGCTCAAAGGCGCGCATAGCGAGGCGGAGGCCGCCGCCATTGGTCATCGTCTGGCTAAACAGGTCAATGCGTGGTGGCAGCAACATCTGCAGCAGACTTACGGGCTGGAGAGCGCACTGGAATTAGAGTACGAAACCCATTTCAGTCGCTTCCTGATGCCCACCATTCGCGGTGCTGAACAAGGCAGTAAAAAGCGCTACGCCGGCATGATTCGCAGCGACGGAACAGAACGGCTGGTGTTTAAAGGGCTGGAGTCAGTGCGCACCGACTGGACACCGCTGGCGCAGCAGTTCCAGCAAAATCTGTATGGCCGAATTTTCCGTGGTGAGCCATGGCAGGATTATATCCGTGAGACCGTGGCGCAGTTGCTGGCGGGCGAACTGGATGAATTACTGGTCTACAAAAAGCGCCTGCGCCGCCCGTTAAAAGATTATGAAAAAAACGTGCCACCCCATGTACGCGCGGCTCGCCTCGCCGATGAGCAAAATCGGAAATTACAGCGTCCATTACAGCATCAAAATGGCGGGTACATTCGCTATGTGATGGCGACCGCTGGCCCGGAACCGCTGGAAGCGCGCACCACGCCGCTCGACTATGATCACTATGTCACCAAACAGTTACAACCGGTGGCAGATGGCATTTTACCCTTCGTCGGCGATGACTTTGCTACACTTATCACCGGGCAGCTGGGGCTTTTTTGACAGGTGACGAATGCCCTGCCATCCAGTACCATAGCGCCCTTCCTGTTTCTCACCGCATAGACACTCTGACCAAACTCTCGTTTGGCGGTGATGTATTGCCTGAGAGCAGGTGAACTTCTTTATGGCATGTCAGAGAGTCGAGCTAAAAATATATGGTTTTTACACTGGGTCAGCGCTGGATTAGTGATACGGAAAGTGAACTGGGATTAGGAACGGTGGTGGCGATCGATACGCGCATGATCACCATGATGTTCCCGGCAACCGGCGAAAACCGCCTGTATGCCCGTAATGATGCTCCCGTCACCCGTGTGATTTTCAATCCGGGCGACACCATCACCAACCACGAAGGTTGGCAGATGAGCGTCGATGAAGTCCGCAACGATAACGAATTAATGACTTACATCGGCACGCGTCTCGACACCGAAGAAAGCGGCGTGGTGATGCGCGAAGTGATGCTGGATAGCAAACTGGTGTTCAGTAAGCCTCAGGATCGCCTGTTCGCCGGTCAGCTCGACCGTATGGACCGTTTTTCCCTGCGCTTCCGTGCGCGTAAATACCACAGTGAGCAGTATCGCCTGCCGATCAGCGGCCTGCGCGGCATGCGCACCAACCTGATTCCGCATCAGCTGCATATCGCCCATGATGTTGGCCGTCGTCATGCGCCACGCGTGTTGCTGGCGGATGAAGTGGGCCTGGGTAAAACCATTGAAGCCGGGATGATTATTCAGCAACAGTTGCTGGCCGGTCGTGCCGATCGCGTACTGATCGTGGTGCCGGAAACGCTGCAGCACCAGTGGCTGGTAGAGATGTTGCGCCGCTTCAACCTGCGCTTTGCCCTGTTTGATGACGACCGCTACACCGAAGCCCAGCACGACAGCGATAACGCCTTCGAAACCGAACAGCTGATTATCTGTTCACTGGATTTCGTACGCCGTAACAAGCAGCGTCTTGAATTGCTGGCCGATGCCGACTGGGATCTGCTGGTGGTCGATGAAGCCCACCATCTTGCCTGGAGCGAAGATGCGCCAAGCCGTGAATATCAGGTGATTGAACAGCTGGCGGAAAAAACGCCGGGCGTGCTGCTGCTGACGGCCACGCCGGAACAGCTGGGTCTGGAAAGTCACTTTGCCCGTTTACGTCTGCTCGATCCAAATCGCTTCCACGACTTCAGCCAGTTCGTGGCTGAGCAGCAGAATTATCGCCCGGTGGCCGATGCGGTGAGTTCGCTGCTGGCCGATCAGGCGATCACCAATGAAGAGATGAACCTGATCAATGACCTGATCGGTGAACAGGACATCGAGCCGCTGCTGCAGGTGGCGAACAGCGATCGTGAAGGCAAAGAAGACGCACGCAAAGAGCTGGTCTCGATGTTGATGGACCGCCACGGCACCAGCCGCGTGCTGTTCCGTAACACCCGTAACGGCGTGAAGGGCTTCCCGAAACGCGAACTGCACCAGGTTCGTTTGCCACTGCCTGCGCAGTATCAAACCGCGATTAAAGTTTCCGGCATTATGGGCACACGCAAGAGCGCAGAAGAACGCGCGCGTGACATGCTGTATCCGGAAAAGATTTATCAGGAATTTGAAGGTGATAGCGGTACCTGGTGGAACTTCGACCCGCGCGTAGAGTGGCTGATGGGTTACCTGACCAGCAACCGTAAAGAGAAAGTACTGGTGATTTGCGCTCAGGCTGCCACTGCGCTGCAACTGGAGCAGGTGCTGCGCGAGCGCGAAGGTATTCGTGCTGCAGTGTTCCACGAAGGATTATCCATTCTGGAACGCGACCGCGCTGCGGCGTTCTTCGCCTCAGAAGAAGAAGGCGCACAGGTACTGCTGTGCTCGGAGATCGGTTCTGAAGGCCGTAATTTCCAGTTCGCCAGCCGTCTGGTAATGTTCGACCTGCCGTTTAACCCGGATCTGCTGGAACAGCGTATTGGCCGTCTCGACCGTATCGGCCAAATGCACGACATTCAGATCCTGGTGCCATGGCTGGAAAAAACCGCCCAGGCGGTGCTGCTGCGCTGGTACCACGAGGGCCTGGATGCGTTTGAGCATACCTGTCCAACTGGACGCGCCATTTATGACAGCGAATACAGCAAGTTAATCGAATACCTCGCCGCACCTGAGAATCCACAGGGGCTGGATGAATTTATTGCAGAGAGCCGCAAACAGCACGACACGCTGAAAGCGCAGCTGGAGCAGGGTCGTGACCGCTTACTGGAGCTGAACTCCAACGGCGGCGAAGCAGCGCAGGCGCTGGCGAATGCTATCGGCGAACAGGATAACGACACCGACCTGGTTAACTTCGCGCTGAACCTGTTCGATATCGTCGGCATCAACCAGGAAGACCGCAGTGACAGCCTGATCGTGCTGACGCCATCCGATCATATGCTGGTGCCGGATTTTCCAGGTTTACCGGAAGATGGCTGTACCGTGACCTTCAACCGTAACCAGGCGCTGTCGCGTGAAGACACCCAGTTCATCACCTGGGAACATCCGCTGATCCGTAATGGTCTCGATTTGATCCTGTCCGGCGATACCGGCAGCTGTGCATTGTCACTGCTGAAGAACAAAGCGCTGCCGGTTGGGACGCTGCTGGTTGAGATGGTGTACGTGGTTGAAGCGCAGGCTCCGAAAAGCCTGCAACTCACCCGCTTCCTGCCGCCAACGCCGGTGCGTCTGCTGATGGATCGTGCGGGCAACAACCTGGCAGGCAAAGTGGAGTTTGAAAGCTTTAACCGCCAGTTAAACGCCGTGAATCGTCATACCGGTAGCAAACTGGTTAACGCAGTGCAGCAGGAAGTGCACGAGATTCTGACCCAGGCCGAAAAAGTGGTGATTCCGGAAGCACAGGCGATCATCGCAGCGGCGAAAGTCGAGGCGGATGAGAAGCTGAGTGCCGAGCTATCACGTCTTGAAGCGCTGCGAGCGGTCAACCCCAACATCCGTGATGATGAGGTTGAAGCGCTGGAAAGCAATCGCGAGCAGGTGCTGGCGAGCCTCGGTGATGCGGGCTGGCGTCTGGACGCGCTGCGTCTGATCGTTGTCACGCACCAATAATTGCTGAAGGCCACTACGACATGTTGATGGAAGCCTACAATCCGCCGCTCGACCCCTGGCTACATATTCTGTATCAGGACGAGCACATTATGGTGGTCAACAAGCCAAGCGGCTTGTTGTCGGTGCCTGGTCGCCTGGAGGAGCACAAAGATAGCGTGATGACGCGCATTCAACGTGATTTCCCTCAGGCGGAATCGGTGCATCGCCTGGATATGGCCACCAGCGGCGTGATCGTGGTGGCGTTGAATAAGGCTGCGGAAAGAGAGCTCAAGCGGCAGTTCCGCGAGCGTGAGCCGTCAAAGTATTATGTGGCACGCGTGTGGGGCCATCCTGCGGCGGAAGAGGGATTGATCGATCTGCCGCTGATTTGCGACTGGCCTAATCGCCCTAAGCAAATGGTATGCTTCGAGAACGGTAAAGCCGCTCAGACCGAATATCAGGTGCTGGAATACGAAGCGAGCAACAGCGCCCGCGTGCGGCTCAAGCCGATTACCGGCCGCTCGCACCAGCTGCGCGTGCATCTACTGGCGCTGGGTCACCCGATTTTGGGCGACCGCTTTTATGCCCATGAAGAAGCACTGAGCATGGCGCCGCGTCTGCAACTGCACGCGGAGTCATTAACCATTACCCATCCGGCGTTTGGCAACAGCATGACGTTTAAGCAGCCAGCAGATTTTTAATCTGCAGGTCATAAAAAAGGGCCGTCAGTCATGACGGCCCTTTCAAATTCAATCTTAACGTTCCAGGCTATTTAAAACCTTTCTCCTTACGAATCAAATCGTAAGCCGCCTGAATCTCCTGCGCTTTCTGCTTCGCCATCTCCATCATTTCTGGCGGTAACCCTTTCGCCACCAGTTTGTCCGGATGATGCTCACTCATCAGCTTACGGTAAGCGCGTTTAATGGTGGTGCTGTCATCGCTGCTTTTTACCCCCAGCACACTACAGGCATCATCCAGCGTCGGTCCGCGTTTCGCCTGTTGATAAGCACCACCATAAGAGGAGCCACCGCCACCAAATTGTTGCCCACCTTCCATCATGCGAAGGAACTGATCGAACTGTGCCCGCGAAATGCCCAGCTCTTCCGCGATTACATACAGCACCTGGCGTTCATTGGGATGCAGCGAACCGTCAGCAAATGCCGCCTGAATCTGAATTTCCAGAAACATCCGAATCAGATCAAAACGACCAAAACAGGCGCTGCGCAGTTCACGCAATTTATTCCGCAGCGGATAGTCACTTTGCTTGCCTTCGCGGAAAGCACGCTGCGCAGCCATGCGGGCATCGCCATGCAGTTGCATACGATCCATAAATAAGGAAGCAATCTGGATATCTGCCTCGGTGACGCGCCCTTTTGACTTGGTCAAATGACCCATCACCTGAAAAGTGGTACTGAAAAACAGCGTCTGTCGCGCCTGATTATTGGCGAAATAGCCCTGTCCTTTTACGCTGCGCACTTTGTCAAACATATGACCAATGATCAGACCCAGTACAATGCCCCAGAAGCCTGCTCCGGAAAGTAAGCCGAGAGCCAGACCAATAACTTTTCCCCAGTAGCGCATAAACTCCTCAATTCGCCATGCTTGCGGCTGAAAATTGCATTATCATACCTTTCATTTACTTCAGTGCCTAACAGCAACGCGATCAGACAAGGATTAACACTGGCACAACGCCGGGCAGTAAGTTAGTCTCTGAGCCGATTGTCGGCATGATGCCCGTTCTCATGGAAATCCCGAACCGCGTATGAAAAAACAGATACCTACCCTGCTGGCAACCATGATTGGTGCAGCGCTCTACAGTCAGCAGTCATTCGCCGACGATCTTATGTCGCAATGTATGCTGGGCGTGCCGAGCTATAACCGTCCGCTGGTCAGCGGCGACACCAATTCCCTGCCTGTCACCATCAACTCTGACTCGGCCAAGGGTAACTACCCGAATGACGCGGTATTCACGGGCAATGTTGATGTGCAGCAGGGCAACAGCCGCTTACGTGCCGATGAGATGCAACTGCATCAGCGTCAGCAGGATGGACAGACCACGCCAGTGCGTACCGTGGATGCGCTGGGTAATGTGCACTATGACGACAACCAGGTCATCCTGAAAGGTCCGAAAGCGTGGTCCAATCTGAACACCAAAGACACCAACGTGTGGAACGGTGATTACCAGATGGTGGGCCGTCAGGGCCGTGGCGTTGCCGATCAGATGAAACTGCGTGGCGACAACCGTTATACCATTCTGGAAAACGGCAGCTTCACCTCTTGCCTGCCCGGCTCTAATAGCTGGAGCGTGGTCGGTTCTGAAGTGATCCAGGACCGTCAGGAAGAAGTGGCGGAGATTTGGAACGCCCGCTTTAAACTCGGCAATGTGCCGGTGTTTTACAGCCCATATTTGCAGTTACCGATTGGCGATCGCCGTCGCTCCGGTTTCCTGATCCCGAATGCGAAGTACGGTAGTAACAACGGCTTCGAATTTATGCTGCCGTATTACTGGAACATCGCGCCACAGGCCGATGCCACCATTACGCCGCATTACATGAGCAAACGTGGTCTGCAATTGCAGAACGAATTCCGCTATCTGACCGTGTTTGGTGCCGGTTTGATGGAACTGGATTATCTGCCGTCCGATAAGCAGTACGACAACGACAAAGCGGTGCGTGGCATCGCCGAAAATGATAACTCAGATCGCTGGCTGTTCTACTGGCAGCATGCTGGTGTCTATGAGCAGCACTGGCGCTTCAATGCCAATTACACCAAGGTAAGTGACCCGTATTACTTCAACGATCTCGACTCGAAGTATTACAACTCTACTGACGGTTATGCGACGCAGAAATTCAGCTTTGGCTACGCGGACACCAACTGGGACGCCACGCTGTCGACCAAAGATTTCCAGGTGTTTGGTAACACAGATTCGACCAACGTCTATCGTGCCATGCCACAGCTCGACCTGAACGCCTATCAGAACGATATTGGACCATTTGATGGCCACATCTACGCTCAGGCAGTGAAATTCACCAACGTGAATAGCAAAATGCCTGAAGCAACGCGTCTTCACATTGAACCGACGTTAAATTTACCGCTGTCAAATGGCTGGGCCAGCCTGGATACCGAAGCAAAGTTCCTCGCTACGCACTACCAGCAGGACAATATTGATCGTTATAACAATAACGAAATCTCTAATATTTCCAGCAACGGTAATCAATTAGATAGCTCCGTCAACCGCACTCTGCCGCAGTTCAAAGTGGATGGCCGTCTGATATTTGACCGCGATATGGATTGGGAACCAGGTTACACGCAAACGCTGGAACCGCGTGTGCAGTACCTTTATGTCCCGTACCGTAACCAGAGCAATATCTATCCGTACGACTCAACGCTGCTGCAAACTGACTACACCGGCCTGTTCCGCGATCGTACCTATAGCGGCCTGGATCGTATCGCGTCGGCTAACGAAGTCTCAACCGGTGTGACCACACGAATTTATGATAACGATCTGGTTGAACGTTTTAACGTTTCTGTGGGTCAAATCTACTCGTTTACCCCGTCTCGTACCGGCGTAAACCAGACGAGTGATGAGGATGATACCGGCAGCCTGGTGTGGGCCGGGGATACCTACTGGAAAATCAGCGATCGCTGGGGCGCGCGTGGCGGTCT
This sequence comes from Pantoea sp. EABMAA-21, assembly GCF_030053335.1. Taxonomy (NCBI): domain Bacteria; kingdom Pseudomonadati; phylum Pseudomonadota; class Gammaproteobacteria; order Enterobacterales; family Erwiniaceae; genus Pantoea; species Pantoea sp. EABMAA-21. Next base: position 71,533 of record NZ_JASGBX010000009.1, on the reverse strand, counting down.
GCAGTATGACACCCGTCTCGATAACGTTGCACAAGGCAACGCCATCCTGGAATACCGTCAGGATGCCGATCGTATGGTGCAGTTGAGCTATCGCTACAGCAGCCCGGAATACGTGGCGCAGGCGTTGAACAACTCCAGCTTGCTGACGAACCCGATCTACAAAAACGGGATTTCACAAGTTGGCGCAACCGCGAGTTGGCCAATTGCCGATGCCTGGTCACTGGTGGGCGGATATTACTACGATACCCGCAACAGTCGCCCTGCTGAGCAGTTAGTTGGCCTGCAGTACAGCTCGTGCTGCTACGCCATTCGTCTGGGTTACGAGCGCAAGATCAACGGTTGGGAAAACAACGACAGTAAGTACGACAACCAAATCTCATTCAACATTGAGCTACGTGGTCTGAGTTCTAACTATGGCTTAGGCACCAATGAAATGCTGCGTCAGGGCATCATCCCTTACCAGCGCGCTTTCTGATGTTGTGATGTTTGACAGGCTATCCCGCAGTGCGGAAACAACAATGGATAAAGTATGAAGAACTGGAGAATGCTGATTCTTGGTGTAGCGATCACCGCTAACACTGCGTTCGCAGCCCCACAAGAGCTTGATAAAGTTGCTGCCGTCGTGAATAACGGCGTGGTACTGGAAAGTGACGTTGATAACATGATGCGCACCGTGAAATCACAGGCGCAGCAAGCTCATCAACAGTTGCCTGATGACAAAACCTTGCGTCATCAGATCCTTGAGCGTCAGGTCATGGATGCCATCATTCTTCAGATGGGCGAGAAAGCCGGCCTGCAGGTCAGCGATCAGCAGTTGGATCAGGCAATCCAGAATATTGCCGCACAAAATAAGATGAGCATGGATCAGTTGCGCAGCCGCCTGGCCTATGACGGAATGAACTACAACGCCTACCGTGCGCAGATCCGTCAGGAAATGCTGATCTCTGAAGTGCGTAATAACGAAGTGCGCCGCCGTGTCACCATCCTGCCGCAGGAAGTCGATACGCTGGCAACGCAGATTGGTTCACAGAATACTCAGGGCACTGAACTGAACGTGAGCCAGATCTTGCTGCCACTGTCAGAAAACCCTACGCAGCAGCAGGTTGACGATCAGGAAGCGCTGGCGCGTCAATTGGTCGGTCAACTGAAAAGCGGTGCCGATTTTGGCAAAATGGCAGTGACCTACTCTGCCGATCCGCAGGCGCTGAAAGGCGGCAACATGGGTTGGGCGAAAATTGAAGAGTTGCCGACCCTGTTCTCGCAAGCGTTAAGCACCGCGAAGAAGGGCGACATCGTCGGCCCAATACGTTCTGGTGTTGGCTTCCATATTCTTAAAGTGAACGATCTGCGCGGTGAGAGTAAAAACATCTCTGTCACCGAAGTGCATGCACGCCATATTCTGCTGAAGCCTTCTCCGATCCTCACTGATGCGCAGGCACAAGCGAAGATCGAGCAGATCGCAGCTGACATCAAGAGTGGCAAAACCACCTTTGCTGCGGCGGCAAAACAGTTCTCTGACGATCCGGGTTCTGCTAACCAGGGTGGTGATCTCGGCTGGGCAACGCCTGAAATCTACGATCCTGCCTTCCGTGATGCGCTGCTGAAGCTGCAAAAAGGCCAGGTCAGTGAGCCGGTACACTCCTCCTTCGGCTGGCATCTGATTCAGTTACTGGATACCCGTCAGGTTGATAAAACCGATGCGGCGCAGAAAGAGCGTGCTTATCGTCTGCTGTTTAACCGTAAATTTGCCGAAGAAGCACAAACCTGGATGCAGGAACAACGCGCCAGTGCTTACGTGAAGATTCTGGACAACAATGGTCAGTAATTATCGTGTTGTGATCACCCCCGGCGAACCCGCCGGGATTGGTCCTGATCTCACCGTTCAACTGGCTCAGCTCGACTGGCCAGTTGAACTGGTGGTCTGTGCCGATGGCCATGTGCTGCGTCAGCGAGCCCAGCAACTGGGCTTACCGCTTACGCTGCGCGATTACCAACCGGGTGTTGCGGCACAAGCACAGCAGGCCGGTACGTTAACGCTGCTGCAGGTTGATACCGCGCAGCCGGTCACGCCTGGTGAATTAACCGTAGCGAATGGGCATTACGTATTGGAAACGCTGGCGCGTGCCTGCGACGGTTGCCTAAACGGTGAATTTGCTGCGTTGATTACCGGACCCGTGCACAAAGGCGTCATCAATGACGCCGGCATTCCGTTTACCGGCCATACCGAATTCTTCGCCGAGCGTGCCGGTGGCGATCGCGTGGTGATGATGCTGGCCACCGAAGAGTTACGCGTCGCGCTCGCCACTACGCATTTGCCGTTAAAAGATGTCGCTGATGCGATTACTCGCGACAGCCTGCATGAGGTGATTACGATTCTGCATCAGGATTTACAGCAGAAGTTCGGTTTACCCCATCCGCATATCTTTGTCTGCGGCCTGAATCCGCACGCGGGCGAAAGCGGCCATATGGGCCGTGAAGAAATTGATACTATCATTCCGGCGCTCGACGAACTGCGTCAGCAAGGTATACAGCTTACCGGCCCATTACCGGCTGATACGCTGTTCCAGCCGAAGTACCTACAGCATGCCGATGCGGTCCTGGCGATGTATCACGATCAGGGCTTACCGGTGCTAAAATTTCAGGGGTTTGGTCGCGCGGTGAATATCACCCTTGGCCTGCCCTTTATCCGGACTTCTGTCGACCATGGTACCGCGCTGGAATTAGCCGGCCAGGGCAAGGCGGAACCGGGCAGCTTTATCACGGCGCTTAATCTCGCCATCACTATGATCAAGAGCAGTAATGAATAATCGCGTCCATCAGGGGCATTTTGCCCGTAAACGTTTCGGGCAGAACTTCCTGAACGATCAGTACATTATCGACAGCATTGTCTCCGCTATTCACCCGAAGAAGGGAGAAGCGATTGTGGAGATTGGTCCCGGCCTGGGTGCCTTAACTGAACCGGTGGGCGAACGCCTCGATGAACTGACCGTTGTAGAGCTGGACCGCGATCTGGCTGCACGTTTGCAGACCCATCCGTTCCTCGGACCGAAGCTGACCATTTATCAGCAAGATGCCATGACTTTCGATTTCTCGGCGCTGGCGCAAGAGAAAGGTCAGCCACTGCGCGTCTTTGGCAACCTGCCGTACAATATTTCGACCCCGCTGATGTTCCACCTTTTCAGCTATACTGGTTCGATTAAAGACATGCACTTCATGCTGCAGAAAGAAGTGGTAAACCGTTTGGTTGCCGGACCAGGCAGTAAAGCGTATGGCCGCCTGAGCGTGATGGCGCAGTACTATTGCCAGGTGATTCCGGTGCTGGAAGTTCCACCCGAATCCTTCACGCCTGCGCCAAAAGTTGATTCCGCCGTGGTGCGTTTGATGCCTTACCCAGAACCACCTTATCCGGTGAGCGATATTCGCCTGCTGAGCCGCATCACCACTGAAGCCTTTGGTCAACGCCGTAAAACCCTGCGTAACAGCCTTGCACATATGTTTACTGCGGGTGCGTTGGATGAACTGAACATTGATGCCTCGCTGCGTGCTGAGAATGTCACCGTGGCACAGTATTGCCAATTGGCGAACTGGCTGGGCAATCATCAGGCTGAAACCCCGGAGAAATAAGTGTATGAGTGAACTGGCCCGCGTCTGTATTCATGTATTGAGTCAATATGTGGAATCACAATCCTTGCCCGACGAGGATCGTTACGTGTTTGCCTACACCATCACCATACGTAATCTGGGACGAAATAGCGTTCAACTGCATAGTCGCTACTGGCTTATCACCAATGGCAACGGTCGTGAGACTGAAGTTCAGGGGGAAGGTGTGGTTGGCGAGCAACCGCACATTGCCGCTGGCGGTGAGTATCAGTACACCAGCGGTGCGATTCTGGAAACCCCTATGGGCACCATGCAAGGTCACTATGTGATGATCGACGATGAAGGTGAAGAATTTCACGTCGACATTCCGGTGTTCCGACTCGCCGTGCAAACCCACATACATTAATCCCCCTCCGCCCGGCCTGTCCGGGCGGCGCGTTTTGATCGGACTGACGTAATGAGTACATACCTGATTGGCGATATTCACGGCTGTTATGACGAGCTACGTGCGCTGCTGGCGCAGGTTGATTTCGATCCGCAGCAAGACGAGCTTTGGCTAACCGGCGACTTAGTGGCGCGTGGCCCGGGTTCGCTGGATGTGCTGCGCTATGTGAAATCGCTGGGAGATTGCGTACGACTGGTGCTCGGCAATCACGATCTGCATCTGCTGGCGGTTTATGCGGGCATCAGCCGTAACAAACCTAAAGATCGTCTGACGCCATTGTTAGAGGCGCAGGACGCGGATGAGCTGATCAACTGGTTACGTCGCCAGCCGCTGCTACAAGTGGATGAAGAGAAAAAGTTGTTGATGGCTCATGCGGGTATCACACCGCAGTGGGATCTCGACACGGCAAAACTCTGTGCGCGTGAAGTTGAAGCCGTGCTGGCCAGCGACACCTACCCGCTGTTCCTGGATGCGATGTACGGCGACATGCCGAACAACTGGACGCCGGAATTGAGCGGCTTGGCGCGTCTGCGCTTCAGTACCAATGCCCTGACGCGTATGCGCTTCTGCTTCCCCAACGGTCAGTTGGATATGATCTGCAAAGAAGCCCCCAACTCTGCTCCACCGCCGCTGAAACCCTGGTTCCTTGTTCCCGGCAAGATCGGCAGTGACTACACGCAGGTGTTTGGTCACTGGGCTTCACTGGAGGGCAAGGGGACGCCTGAGCACATTATCGGCCTGGATACCGGTTGCTGCTGGGGCGGCACGCTGACGCTGCTGCACTGGGAATCGCAACGCTATTATTTGCAGGCCTCCAACCGCGAAAAGGCGATGGCAGAGAGTGCCGCCAGCGTACATCCGCCATTGAGCGATATGTCATAAACAAAAAGCCCCGCAACGTGCGGGGCTTTTTTTGTTCGCCATAAAGGGTGGTTCTGAGATTTCCCGGTCGCCCTGTAGGGCAACACCACGACGAAATGAGACGATTTTCTCAGGGGCACATTGATGGGTGCCGGGATAAACATCAACGGCGATCTAAAATCTCAAAGCAGTAGCTGTGCGAGTTTTGTGCATCGGCGTCATGAAACTCGCTAAAGGTCGATTGCCACTCATCCGGCTCGTAATCCGGGAATTGGGTGTCACCTTCGACTTCGGCATCAATGTGTGTGAGATACAAACGATCGGCGCGCGCCAGCATCTGTTCGTAAATGCGACCGCCACCGATCACCATGACCTCTTCCACGTCTCCCGCCGCTTTCACTGCTTCGTCCAGCGAAGTCACCCAGGTCACGCCTTCATGGGTGCCCGGCTGGCTGCTCACCACGATATTCAAACGTCCCGGTAGCGGGCGGCCGATTGATTCAAAGGTCAGACGCCCCATAATCACCGGCTTATTCAGCGTATTACGTTTAAACCACGCCAAATCAGCGGGCAGGTTCCATGGCATGGCATTTTCCATACCAATAATGCGATCGGCTGCCAGTGCTGCGATCAGACTAATCATGTTAAAAGACCTACAGGAAAAAAATTGGCGCAATGATACGTAAAGGCGAAAGTTTCGTCGATAGGCCGCCCCCGCTATTTGCGTAAAGCTCCTATGCGACCGCATTTTTGTTATTGGACAGAGTTTTACACCGACTTTCCCACCATACTTGGGAATAGACGCCATATTAGTACGGCAGGACGCTATAACTCAGGGTGAAATGAGGCTTTAACGTGATGGAGTGTAAAGAAAACCGCACTGTCTTCGACAAAGAAAAACGGCTCCCGCAGGAGCCGTTGTCACGTCGATTAGAAATCGTAGCGCAGACGCACCAGGTTCATGTTACCCAGTGATTTGTCGGTGCTTGAGGTGATCACGTATTCGTAATCCACCTGGAAGCCGTAATCCAGTTTAGTGCTGATACCGACACCATTGTCGATACGCTTGTAGTTACGTCCATTGACGAACTCCAGACGGTCGCCCATGAAGTAAGGCTGGATAGATTTGACCGCGTACTGGCCAATTGGGAATTTGTAACCGGCGAAGTATTCCACGCCCCACGCATCATCCGCGAAGTAATTGTTAACCGTATTCTTCTTGGTTGGTGAGAAGTTCTGATACCAGCCTGCACCTGCAGACAGCGTCCAGTTATCCGGGGTCCAACTCAGCGCGGTACCGTAGATGTTCTGGTCATAGTCTTTGCTTTCACCGGTGCCTGGGTTATGGATATCTGCACGGGTGTAGTTCCATGCCGTGCCCCATGCCAGATCTTTGGTGATGTGATAGTTCACACCCAGTGAGCCGCCGCCTTTACGCTTGTAACGCAGGCCGTTGCCTGGCAGGTAGTTGTTATCTTCAAACAGGTATGAAGCGTAAACATCAACGTCGCCGAAGGTGTTTTTGTACTTCAGCATCTTACGTGAACGGTATGAACCGTCGTAGTCACCGTTGATACCGTTGCCCGGTGCCTGAGCCAGCATGTCGTAGTCCCAGATATCGGTCTTCGCGCCGACCACATCATAGTAAACGCTGTTCTGCTGACCAAAGGTCAACTGACCCCAGGTTTTGCTCTTCAGACCCGTGTACAGCTGACGACGCGTGGTGTTGTTCTGGCCATCGGCATAGTGGTTATCCCAACCCCACCAGGCCGGGAAGTTCACGCCCAGTTCGTAGTAGCTGACCCAGCTGATGTCATCAAACAGGTAGTAATCCGCGGAGAAACGGAAACGTGAACCACCATCGTAGCCGTTACGCTTGTACGATTGATCACTGACGCCAGCCTGATGCTGGAACTGAGGACGAATACTGCCGCCGACTTTGAAATCAAGACGACTAAGTGGATCGCCTGCCTGCGGATCCTGCTTCAGCAGGGTAATTTCCGCCTGGCTGGCGAGAGGCGCAGCAACTAATAACGCAGCCACTGCGCTGAGGGTGAAAGCACGCATTTTCATTTTTATATCCCAGTTAAGGTGAGCGCTCTATTGATGAGCGCTCAAGATAGTACGGTGCGCTTACCGGAATCGTATTTATAATTTTGTGCGGATAATCCGAGGTGTAACCGTTATCGCATCAACTGATAAAAACTATGTCAAATCAATATATTTTTCACACATAACCTTATTCAACCAATGATAAACAGGCGAAAAAAAACGGCTCCCAAAGGAGCCGTTTTCAGTCGGTCAACTTATTGATTAACCTTTGATTTGCGCATGCATTTCCTGCACTGAAATCACTTTCTCTGTCGGATCTGCATTCAACGCCATCGCGGTAGCAAATCCACCATTCAGCGTGGTGTCATAATGCACTTTATATTGCAGTGCACTGCGGCGAATCAGTTTGGAATCTTCAATCGCCTGACGACCTGCGGTGGTATTGACGATGTAGGTGTATTCGCCATTCTTCAGACGGTCCTGAATGTGTGGACGACCTTCATGCACCTTGTTAACCAGACGTGGGTTGATACCGGCCTCACCCAGCACCACAGCGGTGCCGTGTGTGGCGTCCAACTCGAAGCCAAACTTCTGCAGCTTCGCCGCCAGGTCAACGATACGTTTCTTATCGCCTTCGCGCACAGACAGTAACGCACGACCGGTTTTCTTCATGTTGCTCTGCGCACCCAGCATCGCTTTGGCGAACGCTTCCGCAAAGGTACGACCGACACCCATCACTTCACCGGTAGAACGCATCTCTGGACCAAGAATCGGGTCAACACCCGGGAACTTGTTGAACGGTAGCACCACTTCTTTCACCGAATAATACGGTGGAATGATTTCTTTCGTGACGCCCTGCTCAGCCAGGGTTTTACCTGCCATCACGCGTGCAGCCACTTTCGCTAAAGGTACGCCGGTCGCTTTAGACACGAATGGCACGGTACGCGCCGCACGTGGGTTCACCTCAATCAGGTAAACCTCGTTGTCCTTCACTGCAAACTGCACGTTCATCAAACCGCGTACGTTCAGCTCGAAAGCCAGTTTCTCGACCTGTTGACGCATCACGTTCTGGATTTCAGTGCTCAGCGTATAAGCCGGCAGTGAACAAGCGGAGTCACCTGAGTGAACGCCGGCTTGTTCGATGTGCTCCATGATGCCGCCAATCAGCACACGTTCACCGTCGCAAATCGCATCCACGTCGACTTCCACTGCATCATCCAGGAAGCGGTCCAGCAGAACCGGTGCATCATTGGAAACCGAAACCGCGGTCTGGAAGTAACGCTTCAGGTCGATTTCATCATAAACGATTTCCATCGCACGACCGCCCAGCACATAGGAAGGACGTACCACCAACGGATAACCGATACCTGCCGCTTTCTCAACAGCTTGCTCCAGCGTAGCCACGGTGGCGTTAGCCGGTTGCTTCAGGCTCAGGCGATCAACCGCCTGCTGGAAACGTTCACGGTCTTCAGCACGGTCAATCGCATCTGGGCTAGTGCCTATCACGGGCACACCTGCTGCTTCCAGCGCACGAGCCAGCTTCAGCGGGGTCTGGCCGCCGTACTGCACGATGACGCCTTTAGGCTTCTCGATGCGCACGATTTCCAGCACGTCTTCCAGCGTCACCGGTTCGAAGTACAAACGATCGGAGGTGTCGTAGTCAGTCGATACGGTTTCCGGGTTACAGTTCACCATAATGGTTTCGTAACCGTCGTCGCGCAGCGCCAGTGCCGCATGTACGCAGCAGTAATCGAACTCGATACCCTGACCGATACGGTTTGGACCGCCGCCCAAAATCATGATTTTGTCACGATCCTGGTTTGGATTGGCCTCGCACTCTTCTTCATAAGTGGAGTACATATAAGCGGTATCGGTGGAGAATTCTGCCGCACAGGTGTCTACGCGTTTGTAGACTGGGTGCAGGTTGAACTGCTGACGCAGTTTGCGAATTTCACTCTCTGCCACGCCCGCCAGGTTTGCCAGACGCACGTCAGCAAAGCCTTTGCGCTTCAGTGCACGCAGGAAATCAGCATTCAGTGAGTTGACACCTTCACGCGCAACCTGCTCTTCCAGACGTACCAGCTCTTCGATTTGCACCAGGAACCAGCGGTCAATGTTAGTCAGGTTGAACACGCCATCCACCGACATACCGGCACGGAACGCATCCGCGATGTACCAGATACGGTCAGAACCGGCATCTTTCAGCTCACGGCGGATGCGGGTCAGGGCTTCGGCATCATCCAGATCCACTTTCGGGTCGAAGCCGTTTGCCCCCACTTCCAGACCGCGCAGCGCTTTCTGCATTGATTCCTGGAAGGTGCGGCCAATCGCCATCACTTCACCCACAGATTTCATCTGCGTGGTCAGGCGGTCATTGGCACCAGCGAACTTCTCGAAGTTGAAGCGAGGAATCTTGGTCACAACGTAGTCGATTGACGGCTCAAACGACGCCGGCGTACGACCGCCGGTGATGTCATTCATCAGCTCATCGAGAGTGAAGCCCACCGCCAGTTTCGCGGCGACTTTTGCAATCGGGAAACCGGTCGCTTTGGAAGCCAGCGCCGAGGAGCGCGACACGCGCGGGTTCATTTCGATAACCACAAGACGGCCGTCTTTTGGGTTAACCGAGAACTGCACGTTAGAACCGCCGGTTTCCACGCCGATTTCACGCAGTACCGCCAGCGAGGCGTTACGCATGATTTGGTATTCTTTATCCGTCAGGGTTTGCGCCGGTGCCACGGTGATCGAGTCGCCGGTATGGATACCCATCGCATCGAAGTTTTCGATCGAGCAGACGATGATGCAGTTGTCGTTTTTATCACGCACCACTTCCATCTCGTACTCTTTCCAGCCAATCAGCGACTCATCAATCAGCAGCTCATTGGTAGGGGAAAGATCCAGGCCACGCTCGCAAATCTCTTCGAACTCTTCGCGATTGTAAGCGATACCGCCACCGGTGCCGCCCATGGTAAAGGAAGGACGAATGATGCACGGGAAGCCTACATCTTCGGCCACGGCCAGTGCTTCTTCCATGGTATGCGCGATACCGGAACGCGCGGTGCCGAGGCCGATGCTTTTCATCGCCACGTCGAAACGGCGGCGGTCTTCAGCTTTATCGATGGCATCCGCGGTCGCACCGATCATGGTGACGCCGAACTCAGCCAGCACACCCTGACGCTCCAGCTCCAGCGCACAGTTCAGTGCAGTCTGGCCGCCCATGGTCGGCAGAACGGCATCCGGGCGCTCTTTTTCGATGATCTTACGTACTACTTCCCAGTGAATCGGCTCAATATAGGTCGCATCGGCCATTTCCGGGTCGGTCATGATGGTGGCCGGGTTGGAGTTGACCAGAATGACGCGGTAACCCTCTTCACGCAGCGCTTTACACGCCTGTGCACCGGAGTAGTCAAATTCACATGCCTGGCCGATAACGATCGGGCCAGCGCCAAGGATCAGGATGGATTTTATGTCTGTACGTTTTGGCATCGTGGGCTCCTGATTACTTCGCGTTAGAACGGTAAGCTTCGATCAGTTCGATAAAGTGATCGAACAGCGGCGCCGCATCGTGCGGGCCTGGGCTCGCTTCAGGGTGTCCCTGGAAGCTGAAGGCCGGTTTATCTGTGCGGTGAATACCTTGCACCGTCTGGTCGAACAGCGACACATGCGTGACACGCAGATTCGCTGGCAGCTGGCTGTCATCAACCGCGAAACCGTGGTTCTGCGCGGTTATCATCACCACATTGTTGTCGAGATCTTTGACCGGGTGGTTGCCGCCGTGGTGACCGAGTTTCATCTTCACGGTTTTTGCACCGCTTGCCAGCGCCAGCAGCTGATGGCCGAGGCAAATACCAAACACCGGAATATCAGTTTTCAGGAAGGCCTGAATGGCGTTGATGGCGTAATCGCAAGGCTCCGGGTCACCAGGACCGTTCGACAGGAAAATGCCGTCTGGATTGAGTGCCAGCACCTCTTCTGCGCTGGTCTTTGCCGGGACAACGGTCAAACGGCAACCGCGATCCACCAGCATTCGCAGGATGTTGCGCTTAGCGCCATAGTCATAGGCGACAACGTGGAATGGCAGCTCTGCAGCCGTTTTCTGCTCAGGCAAATCCCCTTCCAGTGTCCAGCTACCCTGCTGCCACGCGTAAGTTTCCGCCGTGGTCACTTCTTTCGCCAGGTCCATGCCTTTCAAGCCCGGGAAGGCCTGCGCTTTTTGCAGCGCCAGTGCCGCATCCGGATTATCACCCGCGATAATGCAGCCGCTCTGAGCGCCCTTCTCGCGCAGCAAACGGGTCAGTTTGCGCGTGTCGATATCGGCGATGCCGACAATGTTATTGCGCTGCAAGTAAGCTGACAGGCTTTCTTCACTACGGAAGTTGCTGGTGATCAGCGGCAGGTCGCGAATAACGAGGCCTTGAGCATGGATTTGGCTGGATTCTTCATCGGCGGCGTTAACGCCAACATTGCCGATATGGGGATAAGTGAGGGTAACGATTTGGCGGGAATAGGAAGGATCAGTGAGGATTTCTTGATAACCAGTCATTGACGTGTTGAAAACGACTTCCCCCACTGCCGACCCCGTTGCCCCGATGGCCCGACCGTGGAATTGGGTTCCGTCTTCCAGAACCAAGAGCGCTGACTTAATCAAAACATCCTCCAGGGAATAAACAGTCACAATATTTGCATATTAATTCAAAATACATGCCCGAATCAATGCAAAATCCGCCTGAATGCTCGAATTTTGGCAAATTGCGCGCATTCTAATGATCGACCTTCAGCTTGTCTACCCTGAGTGGCTATTTTTTTGTATTTTTAAGGCTGTTGAATGTTAAAAAGCGAGAAAGGCGATAAAAGAGTGAGATAAGTGAGGAAAATAAACGGTTGCTAAGCGGCAATAATCGCAAACACGTGCTACCGCGCATAAATTTTTGACCAAATGGTCAAAAATCGCATCTTACTGACCTCCCGATAGAACTAAACATTGAAAAATAGACACCAAAAGACAAAAATACAATTAAGCCATCATTTTAATAAGTAAAATAAAGGGCAATGATCACATTGCCCTATTCAATCATCATCTTACCGATTGAAATAACCACATCACGATGGTTCACAACACTCACAACATCGATAAATCCAGCACATCCCGCATATCATAGAGGCCAGATTTCTTGTTCTTCAACCAACTTGCCGCCTTAACTGCGCCATTAGCAAAGGTCATGCGGCTGGAAGCCTTATGGGTAATCTCTACACGCTCGCCAATATCAGCAAACATCGCTGTATGTTCACCAACAATATCGCCTGCGCGTACGGTAGCAAAGCCGATGGTCTGTGCTTGACGCTCGCCGGTATGGCCTTCGCGTGCGTAAACCGCGTGCTCGTCCAATTTCCAGTTCATCGCATCGGCAATCGCTTCGCCCATCGCTAACGCTGTACCTGATGGTGCATCAACTTTATGACGGTGGTGCGCTTCCACAATTTCAATATCAGCATAGTCACCCATCACTTTGGCTGCTTGCTGCAGCAGATTCAGCACCAGGTTCACACCAACACTAAAGTTAGCGGCAAACACAATGCCAATTTCTTCGGCAGCGGCGCGAATCGCTTCTTTACCTGCCTCATCAAAGCCGGTGGTGCCAATTACCATCGCCTTTTTATGCTTGCGGCAGAATGCCAGGTATTCCAGCGTACCTTCCGGGCGAGTAAAGTCGATCAGCACATCAAAATCATTGACCACTTTCAGCAAATCATCGGTAACGTTAATATCGGTTTTACCGATACCAGCCAGTTCACCTGCGTCAGCGCCCAGCAGTGAAGAACCGCTACGTGCCAGTGCTGCGCCTAACGCGACACCTTCCGCTTGCTGCACAGCCTGAATTAAATTGCGTCCCATGCGGCCTGGCGCACCAACGATAGCAATGCGGATATCACTCATAATTATTCATTCCTGATACAAATCTATGCATGCAAAGCGTAAACAGGTTAACGGTCAGATAACAGTCACGCCACAATAAAAAAGGGATAATAAGAATTTTATGCCAGCCGCCAAACATTATCAGTAAAAGCAATCCCACCTGCTGGAAGTGGTCTATTTGGCGACGACAGATAAAGAAAAGGCCGAACGATGTCGGCCTGATTCTGTTTCGATAGCAAACGCTTACTGGACGTTGCGCACTTCGACACGCAACTCTTTTGGCACTTCAAACACAATGTTCTCTTCACGGCCAATCAGCTCAATCGCGGCTTCGCCGCCATACTCTTTCAAGCGCTGAATCACCTGCTGCACCAGAATATCCGGTGCCGAGGCACCCGCCGTCACACCGATGATCTGCTTGCCTTTAACCCACTCTTCCTGAATGTCATCTGCTGAATCGATCAGCTTCGCCAGTTTTCCCGCACGCTGTGCCAGTTCGGCCAGACGGTTGGAGTTAGAGGAGTTTTTCGAGCCCACCACCAGCACCACTTCCGCATCACGCGCCAGAACACGCACGGCTTCCTGGCGGTTAGTCGTGGCGTAACAGATATCATCTTTGCGTGGGCCAATAATTGCCGGGAAGCGCTGACGCAGTGCATCAATCACATCTGATGTATCATCAACCGATAAAGTTGTCTGCGTCATGAAGCACAGATTGCCTTCGTCCTTAACGCTCAGCTTGAACACATCTTCCGGTGACTCCACCAAATACATGCCACCATTGGGGTTGTTGTACTGCCCCATGGTGCCTTCTACTTCAGGGTGTCCGGCATGACCAATCAGAATGGCCTCCACACCTTTACGGCTGGCGCGCGCCACTTCCATATGTACCTTGGTCACCAGCGGACAAGTGGCGTCAAACAGCATCGTGAGATTGCGCGCTTTCGCTTCCGCCCGCACCGCCTGAGAAACGCCGTGAGCAGAGAAGATCAGGATGGCATCGTCCGGCACTTCGCTGATCTCTTCAATGAAGATCGCTCCCCGATCGCGCAAGCTGCTCACCACGTAGCGATTATGTACCACTTCGTGACGCACGTAGATCGGTGCACCGTACATCTCCAGCGCGCGCTCCACGATGCTGATGGCGCGATCCACGCCTGCACAGAAACCGCGAGGGTTAGCTAACAGGATTTGCATCGCTGGCCTCCAGCACCGGATCAATCTCCAGCACTTCAATTTCAAACTGAATGCGCTGGCCGGCCAACGGATGGTTAAAATCAACGGTGATCGAGTCACCGGAAATTTCACGGATCACACCCGGCATCTCGCTACCACCTCTGCCGCTGAACAGCATGATGGAACCGACTTCCGGTTCGCCAGCATCTTTAAAGTCACGGCGCGAAAAGTACTGAACCAGGTCCGGACTGGTGCCACCAAAGGCATCTTCCGGTGCCAGCGTAAAGGCATGCTTATCGCCGACTTTACGTCCTAACAGTTCCTGTTCCAATGCACCAGACAAGCTGCCATCTCCCAGACGGAACAGCGCTGGTTTGCCGTTGGCGCGTGTTGATTCCGCTGTTGAGCCATCTTCCAGCTTCAGCGTGAAATGCACCAGCAACGCGCTATCGCGCTGTACGGACTCAGTCATTTGTTACCCTTTCTCTTTGACCTGTTTGTCTTTCGGCGTGAGGAATCCTTCCAGCACCACCAACGCCGCACCAATACAGATGCCGCAGTCAGCGATGTTGAAGGTGGCGAAATGCCAGTCACCAACGTAGAAGTCGATGAAATCCACCACGAAGCCGTGATATGCACGGTCAAACAGGTTACCCAACGCCCCGCCGATAATCAGCGCGTAGGCAATATTGGTTAATTTGTGACTTGCACGGTTGCGATACATCATCACCACCAGCGCGACCACAATCGCAATCGCGATGCCGGCAAAGAACCAACGCTGCCAGCCACCTTTATCCGCCAGGAAGCTGAACGCCGCGCCATAGTTGTGCGCGTAGAACAGATTCAGGAACGGTATCAGCGGCTGAGTTTCATGCAGCATCATGTTGTTCATGATCCACTGCTTGCTGGCGAAATCGACCACGATCACCACCAGCACCAGCCACAACCAGCGCAATCCGGTAGAGCAGAGTTTACTCATCAGGCAAATTTCCGCACTTCACCGTTGCCGGCTACGTTGGTGTAACAACGTCCACAGACCGCAGCATGCTCCGGATTCTGGCCAACGTCAGTAGTGTAATGCCAGCAACGCGGACATTTCTCGCCTTCTGCTTTGTGCAGTGCGATTTTCAGACCTTTCAGTACTTCGCTCTGCTGCGCTTCATCGCTGGCAGTGGCGTAATCCGCCACCGTCGCGCCGGAAGTCAGCAGGACAAAACGCAACTCATCGCCCAGCGCCTGCAGTTTAGCGGCCAGTTCAGCATCCGCGTAAAGCGTTACTGTGGCTTCCAGTGCGCCACCGATACGTTTATCGCTGCGCGCCTGCTCGATCACTTTGTTGACTTCACCGCGCACTTTCAGCAGCTCATCCCAATAAGCGTCGTTCAGTGCTTCGTTATCCGCCAGACCAAACAGGCCTTCATACCACTCTTCGGTGAATACGTATTTAGCACGTTCACCCGGCAGGTAGCCCCAGATTTCATCAGCAGTGAAGGACATGATTGGCGCCATCCAGCGCACCAGCGCTTCAACAATGTGCCACAGCGCGGTCTGGCAACTGCGACGCGCCAGGCTGTCACCTTTCGCGGTGTACTGACGATCTTTAATCACATCAAGATAGAACGAGCCCATTTCGATGGAGCAGAAGTGCATCAGACGCTGCACCACTTCATGGAAATCGTAGTTCTCGTAAGACTGGACGATGTCCTGCTGTGCAGCCAGCGCACGGCCAACCGCCCAGCGATCTACCACCACCATCTCTTCGGGTTTCACGCAATCGGTCGCCGGGTTGAAGCCCGCGAGGTTAGCCAGCAGGAAACGCGCGGTGTTACGGATACGACGATAGCTGTCCGCTGCACGCTTCAGGATTTCGTCGGACACCGCCATTTCACCGGAGTAATCCGTTGAGGCGACCCACAGACGCAGAATGTCCGCGCCCAGTTTGTCCATTACGTCCTGCGGTGCCACGGTGTTGCCGATGGATTTCGACATTTTGCGGCCCTGACCGTCCACGGTGAAACCGTGCGTCAGTACCTGACGGTAAGGCGCTTTGCCTTTCATCGCCGTCGAGATCATCAGCGAAGACATGAACCAGCCACGATGCTGATCTGAACCTTCCAGATACATATCCGGCGCATGGCCGCCAAATTCTGGGCGCGCATCGACCACAGAGTAGCTGGTTGATCCTGAATCGAACCACACATCCAGCGTATCTGGCACTTTGACATAGTGATCAGCGTCATCGCCCATCAGATCGCGCGGATCAAGATCCCACCATGCCTGAATGCCATCCTGCTCTACGCACTTCGCGACTTTTTCCATCAGCTCCAGTGTATCCGGGTGCAGCTGCTCGGTCTCTTTATGTACGAATAGCGCCATTGGCACGCCCCACGTACGCTGACGCGAGATACACCAATCTGGACGGTTCGCCACCATCGCTTCGATACGCGCCTGGCCCCAGTCTGGGATCCACTGCACGCCTTTAATCTCTTTCAGCGACTGCGCACGCAGGCCCTTCTGATCCATGCTGATGAACCACTGCGGGGTGGCACGGAAGATAATCGGGGTTTTGTGACGCCAGCAGTGTGGATAGCTGTGCAGCAGTTTCTCTACGTGCAGCAGCGCGCCTTTCTCTTTCAGCAGCTCAACGATCATGTCGTTGGCTTTAAACACGTTTACACCATCCAGCGTAGGATAGGTGCCTGGCAGGTACGCGCCATCCGGGCCGACCGGGTTAGCGGTTTCCAGACCGTATTTCTGGCCGATCACATAGTCATCTGGGCCGTGGCCAGGTGCGGTATGCACTGCACCGGTACCCGCTTCCAGCGTAACGTGCTCGCCCAATACGACTTTGGATTGGATCTGCTCAAGGAACGGGTGCTGGAACAGCTGCAACTCAAGTGCCGCACCGTTGCATTCGCCCAGTACTTTCCACTCAGTGATGCCCGCGCGCTTCATCACACCCTCAACCATCTCTTTGGCGAGGATCAAGCTGCGGCCTTCGATTTGCAGCAACTGGTATTCGAACTCAGGATGCAGTGAGATACCGCGGTTGGCCGGCATGGTCCACGGGGTAGTGGTCCAGATCACCAGAGAAACCGGGCCTTCAGAGGCTGCAACGCCAAACTTCGCGCGTACCGCATCGGCATCAACGGCGTTAAACATCACGTCGATAGATGGGGAAGTTTTGTCGTAGTACTCGACTTCTGCTTCAGCCAGCGCCGAGCGGCAATCCATGCACCAGTGCACCGGCTTGGCGCCTTTGTGCAGGTGGCCGTTGCCAATGATTTTACTCAGCGCACGAATGATGTTGGCTTCGGTTTTGAAGTCCATGGTCAGGTAGGGACGATCCCAGTCGCCCAGCACGCCGAGACGGATGAAGTCTTTCTTCTGGCCTTCAACCTGTTCAGCAGCGTAGTTGCGGCAGGCGGCACGGAATTCCGCGGCGGAGACTTTCTCGCCTGGCTTACCGATCATCTGCTCAACTTTGTGCTCGATAGGCAAACCATGGCAGTCCCAACCCGGCACATACGGCGAGTCATAGCCCGCCATGCCTTTCGACTTAACGATAATGTCTTTCAGAATCTTGTTAACGGAGTGACCAATATGAATGCTGCCGTTCGCGTAAGGAGGGCCATCATGCAAAATAAAGGTTTTTTTCCCTTTTTTGGCTTCGCGGATGATGCCGTACAGGTTGTCATCAGTCCAACGTTGCAGCATTCCCGGTTCGCGTTTGGCCAGATCGCCACGCATCGGGAACCCCGTTTCCGGCAAATTCAGGGTAGATTTATAGTCACTCATCAGATTCTCGGTTCCGTATTTCGGTCATTAAGCCGGTGCGTTAAGCCCAAAAAATTGGCGGGCCGTCACCACATCTTTCGCAATTTGTTCTTTCAACGCGTCCAGCGAAGCGAAACGCTGTTCGTCGCGAATCTTCTGTTTCAGCACCACCTCAATGTGGTGGCCATAAAGATTCATATGTGTGTCAAGCAGGTGAACTTCAAGCTGCTGACGCAGACCTTTTACCGTCGGACGTGTGCCAATGTTGGCCACGCCAGCGATGGGCTTGTCGCCCAGGCCTAACACTTCTACCGCAAACACCCCTTTCACCGGCGTTACTGTGCGGCGCAATGGAATGTTAGCGGTGGGGAAACCAATGGTGCGCCCCAGTGCATCACCGTGCACCACGCGCCCTGAAATGCTGAATGGATGGCCCAGCAGCGCTTCCGCCTGCGCAAAATCATCCTGTGCCAGTGCCTGACGTACCGCCGTGCTACTGATACGCGCACCGCCATCACAATAGGTCTGGGTGCTGATGACGTCGAAGCCATACTCGACACCGGCTTTCTGTAATAACAGGAAATCTCCCTGGCGACCAGCGCCAAAGCGGAAATCATCACCCACTGCGAGAAACTTCACGTTGAGTTTATCGACCAGCAGTTCAGCGATAAAACTTTGTGCGGAGTGCGCCGCAAAACGGCGATCAAAGCGGACGCAGAGCACCGCATCAACACCCGCCAGCTCGAGATACTTCAGCTTCTCGTGCAAACGAGTCAGGCGTGCCGGGGCTTTGTCACCGGCAAACAATTCAAGTGGTTGCGGTTCAAACAGCATCACCACCACCGGCAGATTGCGTTGACGTCCTTCAGCAATCAACTCCGCCATCAATGCCTGGTGGCCGCGATGTACGCCGTCAAAATTGCCAATGGTCAGGACGCAGCCGCGATGCTGCTCTTTCAGATTATAAATACCGCGGATAAACTTCATGGCTGACTCAAACCGGTGGAAATCGGCGGATTATACCCTTGAATGGCCTTCAGGTTAACCCGTCTGCGTGCCTTTCCTGCGTATGGTGCGGCTTAATGCGCACGCAACCCATTGCTCAGGCAGGTAATGAAGATTTTTAATGCGAAATACTGTATTCAGCGACGTGTTGCTGGTAGAATCCTGCGCCATCAATTACGTAATCAAGCGCCGTTGCTAAAACGACGCTTATTTGCACAAATCCATTGACAAAAGAAGGCGCAAAAGGCATAGTCCTCGGCCTTTGATTTGTCC
Organism: Pantoea sp. EABMAA-21; assembly: GCF_030053335.1. Classification (NCBI taxonomy): domain Bacteria; kingdom Pseudomonadati; phylum Pseudomonadota; class Gammaproteobacteria; order Enterobacterales; family Erwiniaceae; genus Pantoea; species Pantoea sp. EABMAA-21. The sequence continues at coordinate 52,430 of NZ_JASGBX010000009.1, read as the reverse complement.
ATATAGATCACATTTGGGAGTTGGACCTTGGCTAATATCAAATCAGCTAAGAAACGCGCCGTAACATCTGAGAAACGTCGCAAGCATAACGCAAGCAACCGTTCAATGATGCGTACTTTCATCAAGAAAGTATACGCGGCTATCGCAACAGGCGACAAAGCTGCTGCGCAGAACGCATTCAACGAAATGCAACCAATCGTGGACCGTCAGGCTGCTAAAGGTCTGATCCACAAAAACAAAGCTGCACGCCATAAAGCAAACCTGGCTGCACAGATCACCAAACTGGCTTAATCGCCTGTTAGGTTATCGCTTTGTCGAAAGAACCGGCGCTTAGCCGGTTTTTTTATGCCTGCGATTTAGCATTAAAGAGTGCGCTGAAATCACGATTGCAGATGCGCTGCACCGCCGGATGTTGAATCATACGCTCGGCAAAAATCACGTGATACTCCTCCATCACCGCCTCCAGACGCCCTATTTCACGGATCGTATCATCGCGATAGATCTCAGCGCCATAGAGTGTCGGCGCGACAAAAATCGCATTGTTCTGCGCACCAAAGGCCTTCATCAAAGCCGCATCATCAAACTCGCCCAGAATATCCACCTGCAACCCCTGGCTGTGAATCCAGTTCAGCAACTTGCGGCCGAGCATCGAGCGACGCCCGGGAATGAGCAGGCGACGCTGCTCTAAACATGCCGGGAAAGGACGATCGGGCAGCGGTGCATTGCACCAGAAACTGACTGGGCATTCGCCGAGTTTCACTGAGAACAAACCTTCCTGCTGAGTGGAGTCGATTGGGCAATCCGAGACAATCATGTCGAGCTTGTGCTGGCTCAGTTGCTCCAGCAACATCTCGTGCGTTGACTCGAAACAGCGCAGATGAATTTTCTCCTCCGACACCACGGCCGCTTCCAGCACTTTGCTCACCAGTGGCTTCGATAATGCATCCGCCACCCCCACGTCGAACAACAGATGCGACTCTTTGCGATAGTTAACGATATCCAGCATCTCCTGGCTGAGCATGAACATGCGATCGGCGTAGCGAAACACCAGTTGTCCGAGTTCATTAGGCACTAAACCCCGTCCCTGGCGACGAAACAGCGCGCCACCCAATTGCTCTTCCAGTGCTTTAATCTGACCCGTCACCGTTTGGGGCGTCAGGCACAGGACATCAGCGGCGCGTACCACGGAGCCGGTTTTGCACACCTGCCAGAAATAATAGAGATGATTGAAATTGAGCTGATTCATTATAAAAAAAGGAGGCTTGCGCCTCCTTACCTGTTTATCGCAGTTTGATACGCAACAGCGTGTAACCGATCACTGCCGACAGCAGCGAGCCACTGAGGATACCGAGTTTCGAGAAGGTCACCAGCTGCTCATGTGCGGCGTCAAAGGCCAGTGAGCTAATGAAGATCGACATGGTAAAGCCAATGCCGCACAGCACACCGATCGCCATGATATCGCGTATTGCGGTGCCGTTCGGCAACACCGCCAGTCGCCACTTCACTGCCAGCCAGCAGAACAACGTGATGCCCAGCGGTTTACCGATCAACAGGCCGAGGATAATGCCCAGTGGCTCCGGTGACAGCACGTCGCCAAAGGTAATGCCACTTAAAGAGATACCCGCGTTAGCGAAAGCGAACAGCGGCAGAATCAGCCAGTTTACCCAGGGCATCAAACCGTGTGCCAAGTGTTCTGCAGGCGAATGGCCATCCTTCTCTTCCAGCGGCACGAAGAAGCCCACGATCACCCCTGCCAGCGTGGCATGCACGCCGGATTTAAGCACAGCGGTCCACAGCACCACGCCCACCAGCATGTAAATCGCAATGTTACGCACTCCGCAGCGGTTCAATATCGCCAGCAATACGATAGCGCCAGCTGCGACGCTCAGCGACAGCACCGAGAGATCGCTGGTATAGAACAACGCGATGATCACGATAGCGCCGAGATCATCAATAATCGCCAGTGCCATCAGGAACACTTTCAGTGCGGCAGGTACGCGGCTGCCGAGCAGTGCCAGCACACCTAAAGCAAAGGCAATGTCAGTGGCAGTTGGGATCGCCCAGCCGTTGCGAGCGATTTCATCAGCATGATTGAAACCAAAGAAGATCAGCCCGGGAACCACCATACCACCGAGCGCTGCAATCACCGGGAAGATGGCACGGTCGCGACTGGCTAATTCACCAATCATCAGCTCACGCTTCACTTCAAGGCCGATTAACAAGAAGAACAACGCCATCAACGCATCGTTGATCCACAGCAACAGGTTTTTGCTGATATCCAGTGCGCCAAAACGAATTTGCACCGGCTCAGCGAGGAACGATTGATAACCTTGCGCGGTTTCTGCACTGTTGGCGAGGATCATTGCCGCAACAGCGGCAAGAATCAGCACGATGCCGTTGCTGGCATCGCTCGCGATAAAGCTCTTCAGTAAGCTTCGAATACTACGGGGTTTGTTCACAACTCCTCCTGAGCAGGACAATTTTTAGCGGCTAGTTTAGCGGCGTAAATACCTCGTTAAAAGCAGCTTATGTCTCGTTTATAGATCGGTAATAACGATCTATTAAATCACAGTCATAAAAAAAGCGGAGAGTCGCCTCTCCGCTTCATTGTGAACCACTTACCCGATTAGCGGGTCAGATCGTCAAAGAACTTTTTCACACCATCGAAGAAGCTTTTAGAGCGCGGGCTGTTTTTCTCACCCGTTGGGCCGCCAAAGCTCTCTTCCAGCTCACGCAACAACGCTTTCTGTTTGTCGTTGAGGCTAACTGGCGTTTCCACTACCACACGGCACAGCAAATCGCCAACGGCTCCGCCACGCACCGACTTCACACCTTTACCGCGCATGCGGAACAGCTTGCCGGTTTGCGTTTCAGACGGCACTTTCAGCTTCACGCGACCATCAAGAGTAGGCACTTCGATCTCGCCACCCAATGCCGCCATCGCGAAGTTGATCGGCACTTCACAGTACAGATTGTTATCTTCACGCTCGAAGATCGGGTGTTTCTTCACCGAGACCTGAACGTACAGATCGCCTGCTGGTGCACCATGCTCACCCGCTTCACCTTCGCCACTCAGACGAATGCGATCGCCGGTATCCACGCCTGCCGGGATTTTCACCGACAAGGTTTTCTGGCGTTCAACGCGACCATGTCCATGACAGGCGTTGCACGGATCTTTGATTACCGAACCACGACCGTGACAGGTCGGACACGCCTGCTGTACGGTGAAGAAGCCCTGGCGCATCTGCACCTGACCCGCACCATGACAGGTTGAACAGGTCTGTGGCTGCGTACCCGCTTTAGCCCCGCTGCCGTGGCAGACATCACACTCTTCCAGGGTAGGAATGCGGATCTCTTTGGTCACGCCGCGTACCGCTTCTTCCAGCGACAGCTCCATGTTGTAGCGTAAATCGGCGCCACGGGCAGCACGCTGACGGCGTCCACCACCAAAAATATCGCCAAATACGTCGCCAAAGATATCGCTGAAGTCAGCACCGCCGCCGCCAAAGCCGCCGCCACCGAATCCACCACCGCCCATGCCACCCTGTTCAAAGGCTGCATGGCCGTACTGGTCATAGGCCGCACGCTTCTGCGCATCGGTCAGGACTTCGTAGGCTTCTTTAATCTCTTTAAACTTAGCTTCGGCTTCTTTATTGTCCGGGTTACGGTCCGGATGGTATTTCATCGCCAGGCGCTTGTAAGCCTTTTTGATTTCACGCTCATCTGCGGATTTAGAGACGCCTAAGATCTCGTAAAAATCACTCTTAGCCATTTTGTTCTGCCCTTAACATGATCGCACGGGCGTGGAGAGATCTCCTACGCCCGTGCTGGTTTCAACGGCTGTCAGGCCAGCCGTCGCGCCCGGTCAGGGGCAATTATTTTTTATCTTTAACTTCTTCGAATTCAGCGTCGACAACATCGTCATCTTTCTTCGCTGAAGCGTCGCCAGCATCTGCTGCGCCCGCCTGGCCTTGCTGCTGCGCCAGTTCCATCAGTTTGCTTGAGACTTCCATCAATGCCTGCATTTTGGCTTCGATTTCTGCTTTATCTTCGCCTTTCAGCGCGGTGTTCAGCTCGGTCAGCGCAGACTCGATCGGTGCTTTATCTTCAGCAGACAGTTTGTCACCGGCTTCGTCCAACTGCTTACGGGTGCTATGCGCAATCTGGTCACCCTGGTTGCGCGTCTGCACCAGCTCTTCGAACTTACGGTCAGACTCGGCATTCGCTTCTGCGTCACGCACCATTTTTTCGATCTCTTCTTCGTTCAGACCTGAAGAAGCTTTGATGGTGATCTTCTGCTCTTTACCGCTGTTTTTGTCTTTCGCAGACACGTGCAGGATACCATCGGCATCGATATCGAAGGTCACTTCGATCTGCGGCATACCGCGCGGTGCAGCCTGAATACCGTCGAGGTTGAACTGGCCCAGTGACTTGTTATCACCTGAACGCTTACGCTCACCCTGCAGCACGTGAATGGTCACGGCAGACTGGTTATCTTCAGCCGTCGAGAACACCTGGCTGTGCTTAGTTGGGATGGTGGTGTTCTTGCTGATCAGCGAAGTCATCACGCCACCCATGGTTTCGATACCCAGCGACAACGGGGTTACGTCCAGCAGCAGAACGTCTTTCACTTCACCGGCCAACACACCACCCTGAACCGCAGCACCTACAGCAACGGCTTCATCCGGGTTCACGTCTTTACGTGGCTCTTTACCAAAGAACTCAGTGACTTTGGCCTGAACCATTGGCATACGCGTCTGGCCACCAACGAGGATTACGTCGTTGATATCAGAAACAGACAGACCAGCGTCCTGCAGAGCAACTTTCAGTGGCTCGATAGAACGGGTCACCAGATCTTCAACCAGTGATTCCAGCTTCGCACGGGTCACTTTGATGTTCAGGTGCTTAGGACCGGTTGCATCTGCAGTGATGTACGGCAGGTTAACGTCGGTCTGCTGCGCTGAAGACAGTTCAATCTTCGCTTTTTCAGCCGCTTCTTTCAGACGCTGCATCGCCAGCGGATCGTTATGCAGATCGATGCCCTGATCTTTCTTAAATTCCGCGACTAAGTAGTTGATCAGACGGCTGTCGAAGTCTTCACCACCGAGGTGAGTATCACCGTTGGTCGCCAGTACTTCGAAGGTTTTCTCGCCATCAACTTCATCGATTTCGATGATAGAGATATCGAAAGTACCACCACCCAGGTCATATACCGCGATAGTACGGTTGCCCTGACCTTTATCCAGACCGTAAGCCAGTGCGGCTGCGGTAGGTTCGTTGATGATACGTTTTACGTCCAGACCCGCGATACGGCCGGCATCTTTGGTTGCCTGACGCTGTGCATCGTTGAAGTAAGCTGGAACAGTGATAACCGCTTCGGTTACCGCTTCACCGAGGAAATCTTCCGCGGTTTTCTTCATCTTTTTCAGCACTTCAGCAGAGATCTGCGGTGGTGCCATTTTCTGGTCTTTCACGTTCAACCATGCGTCACCGTTATCAGAACCGATGATTTTGTAAGGCATGATTTTAATATCACGCTGCACTTCTTCGTCCTGGAAACGACGGCCAATCAGGCGCTTGATCGCGAACAGGGTGTTCTGCGGGTTAGTCACCGCCTGACGTTTAGCCGGCTGACCGACCAGAGTTTCGCCATCTTGTGTATATGCAATGATTGACGGTGTGGTGCGATCGCCTTCGGCGTTTTCAAGCACACGTGCTTTACCACCATCCATAACCGCAACACATGAGTTGGTTGTACCCAAGTCAATACCAATAATCTTACCCATCTAAACGTCTCCCACTTAAATTCTTTGTCAATTAGCGTTGTTAGCAGATGTGCGGTCAAACTGACCCTTTTCAACTGCTGTGACAGCCTTTTTTTGCTGCCTGACATCACTCGATGACAACTAAATGGGGCCGCTTCAGAGCGCATCAAGGGTTAAAACTAAAATAATTTTAAAAAAATGCGGAAAAGAAAAAGGCGCTTACGCGCCTTAGGTTAGACATTCACCTGATTGAGCAGCGTCGATCGCTGTTTTTCGCTCTGCAGCCACAGGCCAACCAGCAAGCCAATCAGCGCCAACGCCAGCACATACCAGGCCGGCGCCATCGGCGTGAGTTGCATCATCAGCGTCACGCTAATCGGTGTCAGACCGCCAAAAATCGCATAGGCCACATTGTATGAGAAGGAGATGCCGGTGAAACGCACCGCCGCCGGGAACGCTTTGACCATTACAAAGGGCACCACACCCACCACGCCCACGCTCAATCCCGCCAGGCCGTACCAGACGAACAGCATCTCAGGCGAACCATCCAGTTGATGGAAGAAGTTCCAGCTGAAGATGGCCAACAGCAACGAACCGCCCATCAGCGTTAATGCCGCGCCGAAGCGATCCACCAGCCAGCCAGCGACGACGCAGCCGATCAGCAACATGATGGTAGCAACGCTATTCGCCTGCAGACTTAACGCTGCGGGAATCGCATGCTGCTTCTGCATTAACGTGGGTGCCATCAGGATCACCACCACAATGCAGGCCGAAAGCAGCCAGGTGACCAACATCGACACCACAATCCCGCGCTTATGGCTGGTCAGAATGGTTTGCAGCGGGAGTTTCTCGGATAATGCTTTACGCTCCTGCATCTGTTTAAACACCGGCGTTTCATGTAACCAACGGCGCAGATACATTGCCAGCAAACCAAACAGGCCACCGAGGAAGAACGGAATGCGCCAGCCGTGATCGCGAATCGCAGCCGGTGAAAGCGTGGTGTTCAGCACCGTCGCCACCAGCGAACCCAGCAAAATCCCCGCCGTTAAACCTGCTGTCAGCGTGCCACAGGCAAAACCGATGCGTTTTTCCGGCACATGTTCAGCCACGAAGACCCACGCACCCGGCACTTCACCACCAATCGCGGCGCCCTGCAGCACGCGCATCAGCAGCATCAAAATCGGCGCTGCGATGCCAATACTGGCATAAGTCGGCAGTGCGCCCATTGCCAGCGTGGGTAACGCCATTAACAGAATGCTCAGACTAAACATCTTCTTGCGCCCAACTTTGTCACCAAAGTGCGCCATGATGATGCCGCCCAGAGGGCGCGCCAGATAACCGGCGGCGAAAATCGCGAAGGTCTGCACCTGACGCAACCACTCTGGGATATCCGGCGGGAAAAATAGCTCGCCAATTACGGCGGCGAAGAAAACGAAGATGATGAAGTCGTAGAATTCCAGCGCCCCGCCGAGGGCGGCCAGCGACAGGGTTTTATAATCCTGGCCGTTGAGACGGCGCGATGTGTGTGCATCCATAGTCGTGCGGTATCCAGAAGCAAAGTCAGTGTGGTTGTAAAGCTGGAGTTACTATACCGTCAATATTTCGCCACACCAGCACCGCTGGATTTTATGCCTGAAAACGGCGATTTTCAGACGTTTGTCTCACGCCTTGCACTTTTAGGGCGAAATGCTGCTACCACTTCAGGATTGGTTTCCACATAAGGCCCTTCCAGCAACTGTAAACAATAAGGTACAGCAGCAAAAATGCCTGGCACTTTCACTGCACCATCTTCTGCTTTCAGCCCTTCCAGCGTCTCTTTAATGGATTTCGGCTGGCCCGGCAGATTGAGGATCAGCGACTGTTTGCGTATCACCCCCACCTGACGCGAAAGGATTGCAGTCGGTACAAACTGCAGGCTGATTTGGCGCATCTGTTCGCCAAAACCCGGCATCTCACGATCGGCGACTGCCAGAGTGGCATCGGGCGTCACATCGCGGCGCGCAGGACCGGTTCCGCCGGTGGTCAACACCAGATTGCAGAACAGTTCATCGACCAGTTCGCAGATCGCCTGTTCAATCATCGGCTGCTCATCGGGCACTAAACGGGTTTCGATTTCAAACGGGGTAGTCAGCGCGGCGGCGAGCCAGCTTTCCAGCGCCGGAATGCCTTGATCCTGATAAATGCCATTAGCAGCACGATCGGAAACGGAAATTAATCCAATACGTAAAGTATCCATTAAGTTATCGCTGTGGTTGACCGCAATGCGGCAATTGAAGGGGAATGCAAAAAGGATAATACAAAGCGGAAGCGAGGGGAAAGCGTAAAACCGTGGCGACGGGTGCCGCCACGGCAAATCACCTTACAGCAGTTCGGCGATCATCTTCTCAAGTTTGCCCTGATCGATGGCAAAGTTGCGGATACCTTCAGCAAGTTTGGTCACGGCCATTGGATCCTGGTTGTGCTGCCAGAAGAACTCAGCTTCGGTCATTTTCGCAGGGCGCGCTTTGACTTCACCGGTATAGCTCAGCTTGCGCTCAACCGCGCCTTCGCTCTCTGCCAGCTCTTTCAGCAGGCCCGGAGAGATGGTCAGACGGTCACAGCCGGCCAGTTCGATGATTTCACCGATGTTACGGAAGCTGGCACCCATTACCACAGTTTCATAACCGTGCTGTTTGTAATAGTTGTAGATTTCCGCCACTGACACTACGCCTGGATCTTCATGCGCAGCGTACTCTTTCTTGTCGGTGTTCTGCTTGTACCAGTCGAGGATACGGCCTACGAATGGCGAGATCAGGAACACGCCTGCTTCAGCACAAGCACGCGCCTGCGCGAAGGAGAACAGCAGAGTCAGGTTACAGTTGATGCCTTCTTTTTCCAGCTGCTCAGCAGCACGGATGCCCTGCCAGGTTGAGGCCAGTTTGATCAGGATACGGTCGTTGCTGATGCCCGCATCGTTGTACAGTTTGATCAGGCTACGTGCCTTCGCGATGCTCGCTTCGGTGTCGTAGGAGAGACGTGCGTCAACTTCGGTAGAGATACGGCCTGGGATCAGTTTCAGAATTTCCAGACCAATGTTGACGGCCAGCTTGTCAGAAACCAGTGCCAGCTGCTCTTCTTTGTTGCTGCTCTGCTGACGTGCCCAGGTAATGGCTTCGTCAATCAGTTTGCGGTATTCAGGGATTTGAGCGGCGTTGAGGATCAAAGAAGGGTTGGTGGTCGCATCTTGCGGCTGATAAAGCTTCATCGCCGCGATATCACCGGTGTCGGCGACCACAGTAGTCAGCTGACGCAAGGAAGTAAGTTTGTCCGTCATGGTTCTCTTTCTCTTAGGTTGACTGTCAGGGTGTAAAAGGCTGTTGGGATAATATCACGCACAATTCAGTGCGCAACATCACGAAGTGCCTCATAACGATAGCGCTAACAAATGGGAGCGATTTGCCGATCCGTGCAGCTTTTTTGCTACACTCGTCGCAACTTAATTCCCATCAATCCCCTGTTAACAAGCGGGTCAACAAGGACAAACACGATGCTGATGGTTATCTCGCCAGCGAAGACACTGGATTTTGAAAGCCCGCTGGCGACACAGCGCTTTACGCAGTCAACACTGTTAGAAAAATCACAACAGCTGATCGATGTTGCGCGCGATCTTTCACCGGCGCAGATCAGTTCACTAATGAGCATCAGCGACAAACTGGCACATCTGAATGCCGATCGCTTCAACCAGTGGCAGCCGCCCTTCACGCTCGAAAATGCGCGTCAGGCAATTCTGGCGTTTAAAGGTGACGTGTACACCGGTTTGCAGGCTGAGACGTTCAGTGATGCAGATTTCGATTTTGCCCAGCAGCACCTGCGCATGCTGTCCGGTTTATACGGCGTGCTGCGTCCGCTGGATTTGATGCAGCCTTACCGCCTGGAAATGGGCATCAAGCTGGCCAACCCGGCGGCGAAAGATCTCTACGGTTTCTGGGGCGATTTACTGACGCAGAAGCTCAATGACGCGATGGCCGAGCAAGGCGATGAGGTGCTGATCAACCTGGCGTCCGATGAGTACTTCAAAGCGGTGAAGCCGAAGCAACTGAACGGTGAGTTGATCAAGCCGGTGTTCCTTGATGAGAAGAACGGCAAGTTTAAAGTGATCAGTTTTTACGCCAAGAAAGCGCGTGGCCTGATGAGCCGCTATGTGATTCAGAACCGCCTGAGCAAGCCCGAGCAGCTGAAACAGTTTGATGTTGATGGCTACTTCTTTGCGGCTGATGAGAGCAAAGGTAACGAGCTGGTGTTTAAGCGCCACGAACAGAAATAAAAAAGGTCGCCATGATGGCGACCTCACTCTTCAAAACGCGCATGGTCGCGCGCCTGTTTGCATTACTTCATCAAGAAGTTACGCAGTTCAGCGAAGTCTGCCGCCATATTATGCGACAGCAATGGCAGCTCAGCGCGCTCTGCCAGCTCTTTTGGCAGCGGCAATTCCTGACCCAGAATCTCGTCCACGCTCTCTTTGAACTTGGCCGGATGCGCGGTGCCGAGGAACAGGCCGAACTCGCCTTCCTGCAGGTTGTCGCGCAGCATGCGATAGGCAATCGCCGCGTGCGGTTCAGAGATGTAGCCAATTTCCGCCAGCTCACGCATGGTGGCTTTGGTGGTCTCATCCGATACCGCGCCAGACACCAGATCGGTCAGGCGCCAGGTTTTACGACGGAACAGCTCTTCCACGCGCGGCCAGTTGTTCGGCTGGCTGACGTCCATGGCGTTCGACAGGGTTGCCACTGTCGCATTAGGCAGCCATTCGCCGTTGCCCAGGAAACGTGGCACGGTGTCGTTGGCGTTGGTGGCAGCGATAAAGCGCTTGATCGGCAAGCCGAGGGATTTCGCCAGCAGGCCAGCGGTCAGGTCACCAAAGTTACCGCTTGGCACGGAGACCACCAATTGATTGCGCTGCTCTTGTGGCAGTTGCGCCACCGCTTCGAAGTAATAGCAAATCTGCGCCAGCAAGCGGCTGATGTTGATGGAGTTAGCCGAGTTCAGGCCAATCGCTTTCTTAAGCGCTTCATCATCAAACGCCTGCTTCACCAGCGCCTGGCAGGCATCGAAATCGCCTTCCACCGCGATGGTTTCAATGTTGCCGCCCAGCGTACAGAACAGCTTTTCCTGCAGCGGGCTGATTTTGCCCTGCGGATAGAGGATTACGACACGCACGTTTTCCATGCCGTAGAACGCATGTGCCACGGCGGCGCCGGTATCACCGGAGGTCGCGGTCAGAATGGTGATTTGCTCATCAGCGCCTGACACATAAGAGAGCATCTGCGCCATGAAACGGCCGCCGAAGTCTTTGAATGCCAGCGTGGGGCCGTGGAACAGTTCGAGGCACGCCACATCTGCACTGACTTTCGCCACCGGCGCGGGGAAGGCAAAGGCGTTTTTCACGCGCTCAGCCAGTTGGTGCGCGGCAATCTCATCGCCAATATAAGCTGAGAGAATTTTGCTGCTGCGGCTGACGAAATCCATCTCCAGCATCGCATCGATGTCGGTCAGTTCGAATTCCGGCAGTTCGAGCGGGAAGAACAGCCCTTGCTGCGAGCCGAGGCCCTGTTTAACGGCCTGAGCAAAACTAACCTGCTCGTTGTGATCCTTAAGGTTGTAGAGTTTCATGCGTTATCCCAAGTTACGTGCGCCAGCCGTATCAAGACGGCAGATATGGACGAAGCCTTCATCGTTCTGCAGATAGTGCTGGCTCAGCCAGTCTGCCATCCGCTGTGCCGTTGCCATCTCGTTGCAAACGGCGAAAAGTGTCGGGCCGGAGCCCGAAATACCACAGGCCAACGCACCGATGTCGGCAGCCGCCTGGCGCGCCTCAGCGAAGCCCGGCAGCAGTTTGGTGCGGTAAGGTTCTGCAATCACATCCTGCATCAGTTTAGCCGCCAGCAGCGGCTGGCGGGTATGACAGGCGTGAATAAAGCCCGCTAACAGACGGCCATGCTTGATGGCATCGTCTTTGCGGTACTGCGCAGGCAGAATCGCGCGTGCTTCAGCGGTTGAGACTTTAATGCCTGGATAGGCCATCACCCACAGCCAGTCATCAAAGCACGGCACATCCTGTGAGATGATACCGTTTTCTTCAATCATCAGCTGTACACCGCCGAGGAAGCAAGGCGCGACGTTATCAAAGTGCACGCTGCCGGAAATACGCCCTTCCAGCTCGCCCATCAAGGCCAGCAGCTCGGTATCGTTCAATGGCTTGCCGCAGAACTCGTTCATCGCCATTAAACCCGCGACCACCGAGCAGGCGCTGGAACCCAGACCTGAACCGATCGGCATGTTCTTTTCCAGCGTCATTGCCACCGGAACCTGTTTGCCAATCGCCTGGCAGAAACGTTCCCAGCACTGATAAACGATGTTCTCTTGCGGATTGGTTGGCAGCTTGCTGACAAAGCGCCCGGTGTTCACCAGGCTGAAGCTGTCGGCCGCTTCCACCGATACGCAGTCACCCAACAGGGTGCCATCCACCGGCGAAACCGCCGCGCCCAGCACATCAAAGCCGACGCTGACGTTACCTATCGAGGCCGGTGCATAAATTTTTACCATCATCAAACTCCCAACTTCCACGACAGTGTACGCAGCAAGTCGGCAAACACGCCGGCCGCTGTGACATCATTCCCCGCGCCGTATCCACGCAGAACCAGCGGGATCGGCTGATAATAGCGGCTGTAAAACGCCAGCGCGTTCTCGCCGTTCTTCACTTTGTACAGCGGATCGTTACCGTCCACCGCATCGATTTTCACTTTGCAGACGCCGCCTTCTTCAATGGCGCCGACGAAGCGTAACACTTTACCTTCATCACGCGCTTTGGCAACGCGGGCGGCAAAAGCATCATCCAGTTCCGGCAGGCGGGCCATAAACTGCTCAACGTCAGCGATGTCGGTGAGTTCAGCTGGCAGCAGCGGCTCAATCTCGATATCGCTCAGCTCCAGTTGGTGACCCGCTTCACGCGCCAGAATCAGCAGTTTACGCGCCACATCGGTGCCTGAAAGATCGTCACGCGGATCCGGCTCGGTGAAGCCCATCTCACGCGCCATTTTGGTGGCTTCAGACAGTGAAACGCCTTCGTCCAGTTTCCCGAAGATAAAGGAGAGTGAACCGGAGAGAATACCGGAGAATTTGATCAGCTCGTCACCGGCATTCAGCAGATTTTGCAGGTTTTCGATCACTGGCAGACCAGCACCGACGTTGGTGTCGTACAGGAACTTACGACGCGATTTCGCCGCGGCCGCACGCATCTGCTGATAGTAATTCCACGACGATGTATTAGCCTTTTTGTTCGGCGTCACCACATGGAAACCTTCAGCAAGGAAGTCAGCATATTGATCGGCCACCGCCTGGCTGGAAGTACAGTCCACAATCACCGGGTTCAGCAGGTGATACTCCTTCACCAGACGCATCAGACGACCGAGATTGAACGGCTCTTTGGCTTCGCTCAGCGCGCCTTTCCAGTCGCTGAGATCGATGCCGTGCACATTGGTTAACAGCGCGCGAGAATTGGCGATACCGCACACGCGCAGATCGATGTGCTTCTCTTTCAGCCACGCCTGCTGACGATGCAGCTGCTCCAGCAACGCCGCGCCGACACCGCCGACACCGACAACGAACACTTCGATCACCTGATCGGTGGCGAACAGCATCTGATGCACCACGCGCACGCCAGTGGTCACTTCATCATTGCTCACCACCACCGAGATGGAACGCTCGGAAGAGCCCTGGGCAATCGCCACGATATTGATGTTGGCACGCGCCAGCGCCGAGAAGAATTTGGCGGAGATGCCGCGCAAGGTGCGCATGCCATCGCCGACCACGGAGATCACTGCCAACTGCTCCAGCACATCGAGTGGATCCAGCAGGCCATCTTTCAGCTCCAGATAGAACTCTTCTTCCAATACGCGGCGCGCACGCGCCTGCTCGCTCTGCGGTACGCAGAAACTGATGCTGTATTCAGAAGAGGATTGGGTGATCAGCACCACTGAGATACCGGTGCGCGACATCGCGGCAAACACGCGTGCTGCCATGCCGACCATGCCTTTCATACCTGGACCGGAGACGTTAAACATCGCCATGTTATTGAGGTTGGTGATGCCTTTCACCGGGTTCTCATCCAGCTCGCCCTCGCCACCGATCAAAGTGCCGGGCGCTTGCGGGTTGGCGGTGTTTTTGATCAGACAAGGAATCTGGAACTGGGCAATCGGAGCAATGGTGCGCGGATGAAGGACTTTCGCGCCGAAGTAAGACAGCTCCATCGCTTCCTGATAGGACATCGACTTCAGCAGTCGCGCATCCGGCACCTGGCGCGGGTCGCAGGTATAAACACCGTCTACGTCAGTCCAGATCTCGCAGCAGTCCGCACGCAAGCAGGCTGCCAGCACCGCCGCCGAGTAGTCGGAGCCGTTACGGCCCAGCACCACCAGTTCGCCCTTCTCGTTACCGGCGGTGAATCCCGCCATCAGGATCATGTGATCGGCTGGGATCTGGCTGGCCGCGATGCGACGGGTTGACTCGGCGATATCCACGGTGGATTCGAGGTAGTGACCAACGGCCAGCAGTTTCTCCACCGGGTCGATCACCGTGACTTTGTGGCCGCGCGCCTGCAGCAGCGCTTCCATGATGGCGATAGAGAGCTTCTCACCACGACAGATAATGCCGGCATTCACCGCATCCGGGCACTGGCCCAGCAGGCTGATGCCGTGCAGCACCTGTTTCAGCTGGGCAAATTCCAGCTCAATGCGGGTTTTCAGGCCATCGTAATCGAAGCCCGGCTGAGCCTCCGCCAGGCCCTGCAGCAGGTCGGCAAAAATCCGTTCGGCATCGCTGATATTCGTCAGTGCGTCCTGGCCGCTAATGGTTTTCTCAATCATCGCCACCAGATGATTGGTGATTTTCGCTGGGGCAGAGAGCACGGTGGCAACCTGTCCCTGTTGCGCGTTGCTTTCCAGAATATCTGCCACGCGGAGAAAACGTTCCGCATTGGCTACTGAGGTTCCGCCGAATTTCAGCACTCGCATGATTGAAGCTCTCCTGAATTTTTGCCGAAAAAAAAGCCCGCACTGTTTAGGTGCGGGCTTTTTTCTTTGTTTTTCCTGTATGCGTCAGCCCGCACCGTTACCTGTGGTAATGGTGGTGGTAATAATAATTGTGGTGTTCAGGCTGTGATTACGCATTGAGATTTTTTCTGTCTGTCTTTGTCTTGTCCGTCTGCCTTCCAGAAGTAAAGCAAAGCGCACGTTAAGTCAACGAATTTGTCTTAGCCGCCATTTTAAGGCGACTGCGCAGAGTTCGGTGTCTGCGCGTAAATCATATTAGGATCGTTCGACTGATCGCCCTGTTTCCCGATCAGTCACTATTAAAAACGATATTCACCGATTATTTATCTATAAGTTTTTTTTCTACATCATGTAGCAGGCGATGCAGCATGGCGCTATCGCGCTGTTCCAGTAGGCCAATGCGCTGATCGATCCAGTCCGCCATTTTGGCATCGTCGCTCACTTCCAGTTTCACCAGCAGCTGGTGGAAGCGCTCGCGCAGCGCCTGCAGCTGGTGTTCGTTCGCCACTTCTTTCACTTCTGCCGCGACCTGATTCAGCGCCGACAGCTGATAGCAGTAAACCATCACCGCCTGTCCGAGGTTGAGTGAAGGATAATCATTGGCCATTGGAATGCCGGTCAGCAGATCGACCTGATCCAGCTCTTCATTGGTTAAGCCACTGTCCTCACGACCAAATACCAGCGCGATTCGGCTCAGCCACTGGCGCTTCTCCTGCAGAATGGTTTCGACTTGCGCCGGCGTGGCGTAGTAGCGGAACTTCGCACGACTGCGGGCGGTGGTGGCGACCGAGAAATCGACATCGGCCAGCGCTTCACTTAGCGTGGCATAGGTTTTGACATTATCGAGAATCTCACCGGCACCGTGCGCAACACGACGCGCAGCCGGGTCTTGCCAGGCATCGCTGGCGACAATACGCAGTTCGCTAAAACCCATGGTTTTCATGGCACGAGCGGCCGCGCCGATATTTTCCGGACGGGCGGGTGAGACAAGGATTAGGGGGAAATGCATGATTTTTCCATCGAACTGTTAACAACTCGCCCTATGTTGGCATGCAGTGGCAAAAATACCAACCGCACGGACAAGAGAAAATAAGATGTTAAGGATGTTAAAAGAGGATAAAAGCGATGGGGAGAAGATATTGTGGGATATAACTAAAATTTCCACGCTTAATTAATATAAATCTATTGTTTTTCATATTATTAAAATATTATTTCCTGCAGGTTTTAGTTTTACCGTTATGCAGCCAAAATGTAGCAAAAATGCTGCTTTTTGTGAGCTAAGCTGGCATTCCTGGAGAAGTTTTTCATAAAAGTGTTAACGTGCTACACTTGCATTTGATATAAGTCAACGAAGCGTTGTTTTTATGCTTATCGGTTGTTGTTGGTGCTGTTAGGTTGCTGTTAATACGGTTAGGATAAGCGCCAGTCCGATACCCACGGGGCACGCAAATATTCATCCTGACTGGCTGAGCTAACACTGAAGTTGACATAGATGGATGGTGTATTCCGAAGATTATTTCGTACACCGGTTGCGTAAGGCACGCTGTTTTGATGAACAGTAAACGCAGCCATCGTACGCCCTGTTTTCGATTTGTTGGCAAATTTTAGGTAGCGAAACATGCAGACCCCGCACATTCTTATCGTTGAAGACGAACTGGTCACGCGTAACACCCTCAAAAGTATTTTTGAGGCGGAAGGTTACGTGGTCTATGAAGCCACCGACGGCGCCGAGATGCATCAGGTTTTGACGGAAAATGACGTCAATCTGGTGATCATGGATATCAACCTGCCAGGCAAAAACGGTTTGCTGCTGGCACGCGAATTGCGTGAACAAGCAAACGTTGCGCTGATGTTCCTGACAGGTCGTGATAACGAAGTAGATAAAATCCTCGGCCTGGAGATTGGCGCCGATGATTACATCACTAAACCGTTTAACCCACGTGAGCTGACGATTCGTGCACGCAACCTGTTATCGCGCACCATGAATCTGGCGATGCCAAGTGAAGAACGTCGCGCGGTTGAAAGCTATCGCTTTAACGGCTGGGAGCTGGATATTAACAGCCGCTCACTGATCAGCCCGAACGGTGAACAGTATAAGCTGCCACGCAGTGAGTTCCGCGCGATGCTGCACTTCTGCGAAAACCCGGGCAAGATTCAAACCCGTGGCGATCTGCTGAAGAAGATGACAGGTCGTGAGCTGAAGCCGCATGACCGCACCGTGGATGTCACCATCCGCCGCATTCGTAAGCATTTCGAATCCACCCCGGATACGCCAGAAATCATCGCCACCATTCATGGCGAAGGGTATCGCTTCTGTGGTGAATTGCAGGATTAAGTTTGCTGCAGTAAAAGAAAAACGCCCATCAGGGCGTTTTTTTATGCCTCAATGCCACGGCATGATTGGCACAGCGCTCAGCGCATTCTTCGGCGAACCGTCCACCACTTTATCTGAGTAGCTCAGGTAAACCAGCGCATGACGTTTTTGATCATAGAAGCGCACCACCTGCAGCTTCTTAAATACCAATGAAGTGCGCTTTTGGAAGACCACTTCTCCTTGCGCCTTGCCTTGTGCGATTTTATCGCTAAGCTCTACAGGCCCAACCTGCTGGCAGGAGATGGCCGCGTCGGAAGTATCTTCCGCCAGACCTAATCCGCCCTTGATCCCACCGGTTTTCGCCCGGCTGATATAACAGGTTACATTTTTTACGTCGGGGTCGTCGAAGGCTTCCACCACTATCTTATGGTCGGGGCCAAACATCTTGAAAACCGTGTCTACCGAGCCGATTTCCTCGGCCTGAACGCCCGCGCTGAAGAGACAAGTTGCAAGCGTGATTATAAGAAAGCGAGTTATTGTCATTGAGTTACCATTGCCAATCGAATAGATGAGACTGTAATGTACTGTCAATCGAACCCGGAACCAAACCTAAACGGGTTGTAGCCCGCATTGATTTAGCACAGCCGATTGACAAACCGCCCCCACGCTTTTGTGCATTTCGTGCTATTATTCGACGACTTCATAGTTGCGCCACCAGAGAGTTATGAGGATGTTTTATGGACCAAGCCGGTATCATTCGCGATTTGCTTGTCTGGCTGGAGAGCCATCTGGATCAACCCCTTTCATTAGATAATGTTGCGTTGAAAGCGGGCTATTCCAAGTGGCACCTGCAGCGTATGTTCAAGGAAGTGACGAGCCACGCCATCGGCGCTTACATCCGCGCGCGTCGCCTGTCGAAAGCCGCTGTGGCCTTGCGCCTGACCAGCCGCCCGATCCTCGACATCGCTTTACAATACCGCTTCGATTCACAGCAGACTTTTACCCGTGCGTTTAAAAAGCAGTTTAATCAAACGCCCGCCTGGTATCGTCGCTCATCGGAATGGAACTCCTTCGGCATTCGCCCGCCGATTCGTCTGGACGATCACCACATGCCTGAGGCCACGTTTGTCACGCTGCCGGAAACGGTGCTGGTCGGGCAAACGCAGAGTTACACCTGTACGCTGGAGCAAATTTCCAGCTACCGTGACGAAATGCGCATCCATTTCTGGAAACAGTTCCTGCTGGAAACTGATACCGTGCCACCGGTGTTATACGGTCTGCATCAGGTACGTGCCAGCCATGAAAAGGATGATGAGCAGGAGATTCTCTACACCACGGCAGTGCCTGCCGATCAACAGGCATTGAGCATGCAGTCGAATCAAAATGTGATTCTCGAAGCCGGGGATTACGTGCAGTTCACCTATAACGGTGCGCGCAGCGCACTGGGTGAGTTCATTCTGCTGCTGTACGGCACCTGTATGCCAACGTTGGGTCTGGTGCGTCGTCAGGGCCAGGATATTGAGCGTTTCTTCACGCATGGCGGTAAGAAACGCAGCGAGCCGCCAACGGAAATCCGTTGCGAATACCTGATTCCCATTCGCCCGCAGCAGAATCGCTGATATGAAAATGCCGTCATGATGACGGCATTTTTTTGGCTTCAATAACGGCAGATCGCCATAAATGGCGAGCTGACCCTTTTGCTGGGCAGGCAATCATTACCCCCACCCTTTACAGGCAGCGCATTGATGCGCACCGAAACCGAATGACGCTTAACGCTGCAATTCGTCCAGCGCAGGCGCATCCAGATGCGACACATCGCCTGCCGTCTCGACCACCCAACCTGCAGCCAGCCACGCGCTCTGTTGATGATCCACGCGTGAAATCGAGCAGTTGCGCAGGCGCAAACGGCGCTCAGCGTGCGCCGGCAATCCCAATAGCGTACTCACTAACACGCCTAACGCCATACCGTGACTGACAATCAACGGACGGCTGCCCGCTGGCAGTTCGAGCAACGCGTTCAGCGCTTCGTGCATGCGCGTCGCCATCTCCAGCATCGATTCACCGCCAGGGATGCGGCCGTCTTGGGTGCCATCCACCAGCGTTTTACGCCAGCTCTCCTCTTCCGGCGTTAAGCCATCAAGGGGGCGCTGTTCGAGACAGCCCATATTCAGCTCACGCAAACGTGCATCAACCGTGACCGTACAACCGCAGGCATCCGCGATGATCTCGGCGGTGCGGCGCGTGCGGCCTAAATCGCTGGCGATCACATGAGTGATGCCCTGCGATTTCATCCGTTCACCCACTTGTTGGGCCTGTTGCTCACCTTTTTCCGTCAGCGGACTGTCGGATTGACCTTGAATGCGTCGGGCCGCATTCCATACCGTTTCGCCGTGACGAACAAGATAGACCTGTAGCATGCTTAATTTCCGTTATACTGCGACAAATTTGCCTTGAGGGTTCAAACAATTATGTACCACGTTGTCGCAGCCACCATCAACCCGGCAAAAATCCGCGCGATTGCTCAGGCGTTCAACGACGTCTTTGGTGAAGGATCCTGCCATATTGAAGGGGTCGAGGTCGAGAGCGGCGTTGCCGCACAGCCGTTAAGCGATGTCGAAACGCGAACTGGCGCACGTACCCGCGTGGCAAATGCGCGTTTGCAGCGTCCTGAATCTGACTATTGGGTCGCGATTGAGGCCGGCATCGAGGGCGATTGTGCCTTTGCATGGATGGTGATTGAAAACGCCCAGCAGCGCGGCGAATCGCGCTCCGCCAGCTTCACCTTGCCGCCGATTGTCATGGCGGGCTTAGCCGCCGGACACGAACTCGGTCACGAAATGGCACGCTTAACCGGCGTTGATAATATCAAGCAGAAAGGCGGCGCTATCGGCGCGTTTACCAACGGTCTGTTGAGCCGCTCAAGCGTTTACCACCAGGCGCTGATACTGGCACTCTGCCCGTTCACCCATCCGCTGTATCAGCAGTAATTAATGGCGGCCTAAGCGCGCTTCCAGCCAGCGTTTCAGCTCAGGAGGCGCTTCTTTCAGACTGTTAGAGCCACGCGTGATGGTGGCGATACCGACGCCCAGCTCATTCTTCAGCTCGCGCTGGCTCATGTCGCCGTTCATCAGCTCTTCGATAATGCGCAGGCGTGTGCCAAACGCTTCACGTTCATCGGGCGTCATCATCAGTTGCAGCAAAGGCAACGACACACCGTCCGCGAAAGCGTTCTGCATCAAATCGATAAAACGCAGCCAGTTATCTTCAACAGGCTGAGCCGCATCCGGCTGGGAAGAAAGAGGTTGGCTCATGAAGGGCTTCCGTACTCATTAGCGAGTACGGAAGCATAGCACAGCTAGTAACGGCGATTCCACTCGCCATCGGCGAGAATCTTATCCGGCTTGCCCATGAAGTAACGGTAGTAGGCGTCATACGCCAGCACGTTTTTCACGTAGCCGCGTGTTTCTGAGAACGGAATGGTTTCGATAAACGCCACTGCATCCAGTTTGCCACCGCTGTTATTCAACCAGCTGCGTACCCTGCCCGGCCCGGCATTATAGGCCGCCGAGGAGAAGATGCGGTTCTGATCGAACTGCTGATAGACGTATTCCAGATACTGCGTACCAATCTGGATATTGGTCTGTGGGTCGAGCAACTGGCTGCTGTTCACATAGCCGGGGATGTTGTACATCTTCACGGTATGGCTGGCCGTGGCTGGCATCACCTGCATCAAACCACTGGCACCGACCGGCGAACGCGCTTTCGGATTCCACGCACTCTCCTGGCGGGAGATCGCCATGGCATAGCTCTGCGGAATACCTTTATCGCTGGTGTATTGCTGATACAGATTGCGCCATGCCAGCGGGAAGCGCTCTTTCAGGCTATCCCACATTTTCGCGGTAATGGTCGCCTGCACGCTGAGATCCCACCAGTCCTGCTCGTTGGCGTAACGCGCCAGCATCTGTTGCTGCGAATGGGTCTTGCTGGAGATCAGATTGGCCCACTCACTGCGCGCCAGGTTATCCAGCCCCCAATACATCAGCTCACGCACGCGCGCCAGTTCAGGCCCCTGCACCACCGAGCTGTCTGCCGCCGGGGCCTGATCGATCTGCAACGGATATTCCACGCCGAGACGTTGCGCCGCCACCATCGGGTAGAAACCACGAGCCTGCATCAGTTTACGCAGAATCTCATCGGCTTCTTCTTTGCGCCCCTGAGAAATCAGCAGATCGGCTTGCCAGTATTGCCACTCATCTTTCTCTTTGGCTTCAACCGGTAAACGCGCGATCCAGGTGTTCAGTCCACGACGA
Source organism: Pantoea sp. EABMAA-21 (assembly GCF_030053335.1). Taxonomy (NCBI): domain Bacteria; kingdom Pseudomonadati; phylum Pseudomonadota; class Gammaproteobacteria; order Enterobacterales; family Erwiniaceae; genus Pantoea; species Pantoea sp. EABMAA-21. Next base: position 30,955 of record NZ_JASGBX010000009.1, on the reverse strand, counting down.
TCGTTCTGACTCAGCGCCAGACGCACGCGACGCTCCACCAGCGCGGTGGATTCACTGTTCATCACCACTGCATCACGCCAGCGCGCCTGCTCGGAGGTCAGATCGGCGCCCATCATGCGCCACACCACGGTTTCCTTAAGATCCTGCTCTTCCGCCGGGCTCATTTTCTGCGCCTGCACCAGTTGCGGGATCATCATGCGCGCATTATCCATGTCTTCACGCGCGACGCGGGCAAAGGCATAACTGGTGGCCATACGGGTGAAATCGGTCGGACCGAGGCTGCTGGCAAAAGTGGTGACGGTCTGCGGATTTTGCTGCAGCGCAATCAGCGCGCTGGAAGTGGTTTGATAATCCGCCGGCAGCATTTTCGCCAGATAATTCACCAGGCTGTCGTTGCCGGCTTTCATCGCCAGGCGAATACGTTCGAGAATGGTAATCGGCGACATCTGTCCGGACGCTTGCCACACCGAGAACAGCTGATCGCAGTCATTCGGTAGCGCGGAACCGCGCAGCCAGATCGATTTCGCGCCATCAAACGCCACCTGCTGCTGGCCGGTAGCCCACTTGGCGTAATACCAGTTACAGCGCGCCTGCACCGGTTTGGGCTCATCCGGGCTAAAGCTCAGCACGCCCTGCCAGTCCTGACGATGTGCCAACACGTTGACGAAGCGTGTCGAGAGTGAACGCGCCGGTGGCAGCGTTGGATATTGCTGAATGAAATTCTTCACCGCCAGCGGCGTCTCTTGATCGAGATCCTGCGCCAGCAAACGGTATTGCAGATACGGATAGAGCGGATAATCCTGCAGCGTTGGCATCAGCTGCGAGACCTGGTCCATTTGATTGTTATCCCAGGCTTGTTTGATTTGCGCATAGCGCTGTCTTTGTTGATCCAGCGAGTCGGCCCACACGCTGCTGGCCGTGCTGACCAGACAGATCCCTATCATCCAGTTACGCCACTTCTCCACTCTACTCTCCTCTCTGCTGCGATCCAGCTCATGCCAGACTTAACTCATGCTAACCAGGCCAACGGTCTCTTGCCATGTTCTTCACAAAATTTACGCAGGCGCACCGTGATTGCACACCGTCTGCGCTGTGACTGTGCAAATTATCATCACAAAATCCTATGTCATATCAATTAGCTACAGCTATTCATTTACTTACAAAAATGGCACGCGCTTTGCTCTGTTGAATTCCATCTTGTATACCAGTTGGAATTCACTCATGGCAGCAACCTTCGGATACACGCTTCAGGATTGGCAACACCGCTATCAGCAGGACCCACAGTGCATCAGCACCTTGTTGGCAGCACACCTCGACGCCATCGACCAGCAGGATAACGCCTGGCTGTATGTCGCTTCGCCCGCACAGCTGCAGGCGCAAATTGAACCCTTGCTGGCCAGTTACTTGCGCAATCCCGCTGCACTGCCGCTGTTTGGCGTGCCGTTTGCGGTGAAAGACAATATCGATGTGGCAGGCTGGCCGACCAGTGCCGCCTGTCCGGCCTTAACCTATACGGCTGAATATGATGCCTTTGTGGTCGCACAGCTTAAAGCGGCCGGTGCGGTGGTGATCGGCAAAACCAACCTCGACCAATACGCCACTGGGTTAGTCGGCACGCGTTCTCCGTTCGGTGCGGTAAGCAACACCTTTAACCCCGAGTATGTTAGCGGTGGTTCCAGCTCCGGTTCTGCTTCGGTGCTGGCGCGCGGCCTGGTGGGCTTCTCGCTAGGCACCGATACCGCCGGTTCCGGTCGCGTCCCGGCAGGTTTTAACAACATCGTCGGCCTGAAACCCACCAAAGGCTGGTTCTCGGCCAGCGGCGTAGTGCCTGCTTGCCGTTTGAATGACACCATCTCCGTCTTCGCTCTGACGGTGGAAGATGCCTTCACCGTTGCCACCGCCGCAGGCGGTTACGATGCGGGAGACGCCTACTCACGCAACAATCCGCACACCGCGCCTGCCAGCTTTAAGGCTCGACCTGATTTCGCCATTCCTGCCACGCCTGAATTCTTTGGTGATAAGCAGGCCGAAGCAGCCTGGTTACGTGCACTGGAGCAACTGCAAGCGGGCGGTGCGACGCTGCACCCTATCGACTTCACCGCATTCCACCAACTGGCGGAACAGCTTTATTACGGCCCGTGGGTTGCCGAGCGCACTGTCGCTGTCGGTGAGATGATCAATCGCCCGGAAGAGATGGACCCGGTGGTGTACGGTATTGTCAGCAGTGGCCTGAAATACACCGCCGTCGAGGCTTATCAGGCGGAATACCTGCGCGCTGAGCTGACGCGTCAAATCCAGCAAACCCTGGCGCAGTTTGATGCGCTTGTGGTGCCGACCTCGCCAACCATTCACACGCTGGAAGAGATGAAGCAGGAGCCGGTGCATTACAACTCGCAGTTTGGCACCTACACCAACTTCACTAACCTTGCTGACCTTAGCGCACTGGCGCTGCCTGGTCCGTTCCGCGCCGATGGCCTGCCTGCGGGCATCACGCTGATTGCGTCTGCCTGGCAGGATCGCGCGCTGGCAGGCTTCGGCATTCAGTGGCAACAGCAGATGGCGCTGACGTTAGGCGCGACCGGCAAAGCTCAGCCCGCTCAATACACCGCCTTCCCGGTGTCTGCCGATCACGTACGCGTGGCAGTGGTCGGTGCGCACCTCACCGGCATGCCGCTCAATTTCCAGCTCACCACCCGCAATGCGGTGTGGGTGGAAGAGACACAAACCGCCAGTCACTACCGCCTGTTTGCCCTGCTCGATGGTCCGATCAAAAAACCCGGCCTGCTGCGCGGTGACAGCGGTACCGCCATCACCGTGGAACTGTGGGATATCCCACTCGCGCGCTTTGGCGAATTCGTGGCGGAAATCCCGGCACCGCTCGGCATTGGATCTCTGACGCTGGCTGATGGTCGCGTGGTGAAAGGCTTTATCTGTGAACCGGCGGTGCTGTCGCAGGCGCTGGAAATTACCGAATTTGGCGGCTGGCGCAACTGGCTGGCCTCTCAGGGGAGTAAATAACCATGTTCAGCACCGTCCTGATCGCTAACCGTGGCGAAATCGCCTGCCGTGCGATTCGCACCCTCAAGCGCCTCGGCGTGAAAAGCGTCGCCGTTTACTCCGATGCCGACCGTAACGCGCGACATGTCAAAGAAGCCGATGTGGCGATTGCCCTCGGCGGTGACAAAGCCAGCGACAGCTATTTGCGCATCGATAAAATTCTGGCTGCTGCTAAAGAGACCGGCGCAGAAGCCATCTGGCCGGGCTACGGCTTTCTCTCCGAAAGCCTGCCGTTTGCCGCCGCCTGTGAAGAGGCGGGGATTGCATTTGTTGGTCCGACGGCGCAGCAGATTGGCGAGTTTGGCCTGAAGCACCGCGCGCGTGAACTGGCGGCTAGCGCAGGTGTGCCGATGACGCCTGGCACACCGCTGCTCAACTCGCTGGAAGAGGCGCTCAGCGCGGCAGAAAACATCAATTATCCGGTGATGCTAAAAAGCACGGCGGGCGGCGGCGGTATTGGCTTAACCCGCTGTGACGACGCCGATGCGCTGCGCAATGCATGGGAGAGCGTACGTCGTCTCGGCGAACAGTTTTTCAGTGATGCAGGCGTGTTCCTGGAGCGCTTTATCGACCGCGCGCGCCACGTTGAAGTGCAGATTTTTGGTGACGGCAGCGGCAAAGTGATTGCCCTCGGTGAGCGTGACTGCTCATTACAGCGTCGCAACCAGAAAGTGGTGGAAGAGACCCCGGCACCGAACCTGCCGCAGGCGACGCGTGAGGCGCTGCTCTCATCGGCCGTGCGTCTGGGCGAGTTAGTGAGCTATCGCAGCGCCGGTACCGTGGAATACATCTACGACGCCGCACAGGATGCGTTCTATTTCCTCGAAGTGAACACCCGCTTGCAGGTTGAGCATCCGGTGACGGAGTGTGTGACCGGGCTCGATCTGGTGGAGTGCATGCTGCAAGTCGCCGCCGGTGATGCCATCGACTGGGCGCGACTGCAGCAGGCCCCCAAAGGCGCATCGATTGAAGTGCGTATCTACGCCGAAGATCCGTTGAAAAACTTCCAGCCAAGTCCCGGCACCCTGACCGGCGTCAGTTTCCCGGATGGCGTGCGCGTGGATGGCTGGATCGATACCGGCACCGAAGTCTCAGCATTTTACGATCCGATGATTGCCAAACTGATTGTTCACGCCGACACGCGTGAAGCGGCGCTGGCAAAAATGCAGCAGGCGCTGGATGCCACGCAGCTGCACGGCATCGCCACCAACCTCGATTATCTGCGCCAGATTGTGGCCACCGAAGCGTTCAGCAGCGGCAAAGTCTGGACGCGTTTCCTCGACAGCTTTACCCCGTCCGCCAGCGTGATTGAAGTGCTGCAACCCGGCACCTTCAGCAGCATTCAGGATTTCCCTGGCCGCCTGGGCTATTGGGATATTGGCGTGCCACCTTCAGGCCCGATGGATGACTTCGCTTTCCGCCTCGCAAACCGCATTGTCGGCAACCACGACAGCGCCGCCGGGCTGGAGTTTACTTTGCAAGGCCCGACACTGCGTTTCCACAGCGACGCAGTCATTGCCCTGACCGGCGCAGATTGCCCGGCAGAACTGGATGGCGCAAGCCTCGATTACTGGCAACCAATCAGTGTAAAAGCAGGCCAGACGCTGACGTTAGGCCGCGCCCAGAGCGGTTGCCGCACCTATTTAGCGGTGCGCAACGGCTTCGACGTGCCGGAATACCTCGGCAGCCGTTCCACCTTCTCACTCGGCCAGTTTGGTGGCCATGCCGGACGTACCCTGCGCGTCGCCGATATGCTGCCGATCTCCCAGCCGCTGCTGGCCGCCTGCACCACGCCCGCGCCGATCAGTGAACCGCAAGCGCTCGATCACGCGCTGGTGCCGCACTATGGCAACGAATGGCGCATCGGCGTGCTGTACGGCCCGCACGGCGCACCGGACTTCTTCACCCAGGCTGCCATCGACGAGTTCTTCGCCAGCGACTGGCAGGTGCACTACAACTCCAACCGTCTCGGCGTGCGTTTAGTCGGGCCCAAACCGACCTGGACGCGTGCTAACGGCGGCGAAGCCGGGCTGCACCCGTCTAACGTGCACGATTGTGAATACGCAATTGGCGCAGTGAACTTTACCGGTGACTTCCCGGTGATCCTGACCCATGACGGCCCGAGCCTCGGTGGCTTCGTCTGTCCGGTGACCATCGCCAAATCAGAATTGTGGAAAGTCGGTCAGGTGAAACCCGGCGACCGCATTCGCTTCCACCCGATCAGCGCTGATGAAGCGGTGGCGCTGGAGAAAGCCCAGGCGCACAGCGTGGAAACCTTGCGCAGCACTCATGCGCCAGCCTTTGAGGTTCCCTCACTGGCGGCCAGTAACATTGGCTCTGCGACCTTGCTGGCCGCACTGCCCGCCACAGACACCACGCCTGCTGCCGTGTATCGCCAGGCCGGAGATAAATACGTGCTGATTGAGTACGGCGATAACGTGCTGGATCTGGCGCTGCGTCTGCGTGTGCACCTGCTGATGAATGCGCTGCGTGAACGTGCGGTGCCCGGCGTCGAAGAGCTGTCACCCGGCGTTCGCTCACTGCAGGTGCGCTATGACAGCCTGATCCTCAGCCAGAAACAGCTGATGAATCTGCTGCTGGAACTGGAAGCCGGACTCGGCGATGTCAGCCAGCTGAAAGTGCCTTCGCGCATCGTCTGGATGCCAATGGCATTTGAAGACAGCGCCACGCTCGGTGCGGTTGAGCGTTATCAGGAAACCGTGCGCGCTACCGCGCCATGGCTGCCGAACAACGTTGATTTTATTCAGCGCATTAATGGGCTGGAGAGTCGCGAAGCGGTGCGCGACACCATTTTCGATGCCAGCTATTTGATCCTCGGCCTGGGCGATGTCTATCTCGGTGCGCCTTGCGCGGTACCGATCGACCCACGCCATCGCCTGCTCAGTTCCAAATACAGCCCGGCACGTACCTTTACCGCCGAAGGCACGGTCGGTATTGGCGGCATGTACATGTGCATCTACGGCATGGATTCACCCGGTGGCTATCAGCTGGTGGGCCGCACGCTGCCAATCTGGAACAAATTCCTCAAGAACGACCAGTTCGCGGCGGATGAGCCATGGCTGCTGCACTTCTTCGATCAGGTGCGCTTCTATCCGGTGACCGAAGATGAACTCACGCAACTGCGCGATGACTTCCGCGAAGGCCGCGCCACGGTACGCATCGAAGAGACGCTGTTTGATTTCGCTGCCCACCAGCAATTCCTCGCTGAACACGCCGACTCAATTGCCGAATTCCGTCAGCGCCAGTCAGCCGCTTTCGAACAGGAAGTGACGCTGTGGGCACAGGAAGAGCAGAACGCGCCGCTGACCAGTGAAGAGACGCTGATGGCCCCGGAAGCCGACGAAGATGCGCTAGCGGTCTGTGCCGATATGAACGGCAACATCTGGAAAGTGCTGGTGCAGCCGGGGGACGCAGTGGAAGCCGGTCAGACGCTGATCATCGTCGAAGCCATGAAAATGGAACTGGCGATTGTCGCGCCGCAGGCCGGCACGGTGAAACGCATTGCCTGTCAGGCAGGACGTCCGGTGAGTCCCGGCAACACCCTGCTATGGCTGGAATAAGGAGATCGCATGCATCAAAGCCCACGCAGCAAAGGCCGCCCGGAAGCGCTGGCGGAGAAGGTTTATCAGGCATTGAAACAGGACATTTTTGAGTTTCGTTTGATGCCCGGTGACCGCTTTAGCGAAAACGAAATCGCCGATCGGCTCGACGTGAGCCGCACGCCGGTACGTCAGGCGCTGTTTTGGCTGGAGCGCGAGGGCTATGTCGAAGTGTGGTTCCGCAGCGGCTGGCAGGTGAAGCCGTTCGACTTCGAATACTTCGAAGAGCTGTACGACTTCCGCACCGTGCTGGAGCGCGAAGCAGTGCGCCGCCTGTGCGCGCTGCCGCCGCTGGCCTGTGCGGAAATCCTGAACGAACTGAAAGGTTTCTGGATCGATGCGCCACGCCTGGAGGATGGCAAAGCGGTGTCGGCGCACGACGAAGCCTTTCATATGGCGCTGGTAGCCGCCGCGGGCAATCAGGAGATGGCACGCATCCACGCCGAACTGACCGAAAAGATCCGCATCATCCGTCGTCTCGACTTTACCCGTGACGACCGGGTAGATGCGACATACCGCGAACACGCTCAGATTTTACGGGCGATTTTCCAGCAACAAACCGAGGAGGCACAACGCATTTTAACCGACCACATTGCCGTCAGTAAGGCAGAGGTCAGAAAGATCACATTGCATATGTTACAGCAGGCCCGGCTTCAACCCATTGAATAAAAACACTAACACATTTAGAGGGTTAACGATGAAAAGACGTTCGTTGCTAAAAGCTTTTGCGCTCTCCGCCACCGTGACCAGTTTGGGCTTTACCTTTGGTGCCCAGGCCGCTGATACCATCAAAGTCGGCATCATGTCGTCGCTTTCCGGCACCATGGCGATCTCCGAGACGCCGCTGAAAGACGTGGCCCTGATGACCATTGATGAAATCAACGCCAAAGGCGGCGTGCTGGGCAAAAAGCTGGAACCGGTGGTGGTCGATCCGGCGTCTAACTGGCCGCTGTTCGCGGAGAAAGCGCGTCAGCTGTTAACACAGGATAAAGTCGCGGCGGTGTTCGGCTGCTGGACTTCGGTCTCACGTAAGTCAGTGCTGCCGGTGTTTGAAGAGCTGAACGGCCTGCTGTTCTATCCGGTGCAGTACGAAGGCGAAGAGATGTCGCCAAACGTGTTCTACACCGGTGCGGCACCCAACCAGCAGGCGATTCCGGCGGTGGAATACCTGATGAGCGAAGACGGCGGCAGCGCCAAACGCTTCTTCCTGCTGGGTACCGATTACGTCTACCCGCGTACCACTAACAAGATTCTGCGCGCCTTCCTGCACACCAAAGGCATTCAGGATAAAGACATCGAAGAGGTCTATACGCCGTTTGGCTACAGCGACTATCAGACCATCGTTTCTAACATCAAGAAGTTCTCTGCCGGTGGCAAAACGGCCGTGATCTCCACCATCAACGGTGACTCCAACGTGCCGTTCTACAAAGAGCTGGCTAACCAGGGCATTAAAGCCACGGATATTCCGGTGATCGCCTTCTCGGTCGGGGAGGAAGAGTTGCGCGGCATTGATACCAAACCGCTGGTCGGTCAGTTAGCCGCGTGGAACTACTTCGAATCGGTGGATAACCCAACTAACGCGAAATTCGTGGCGGATTACCGTGCTTATGCCAAAGCGCACAACCTGCCGAACGCAGGCACCGTGGTCACCAATGACCCGATGGAAGCGACTTATGTCGGCATCCATATGTGGGCGCAGGCGGTAGAAAAAGCGGGTACCACCGATGTGGACAAAGTGCGTGCGGCGATGGCCGGACAGACCTTTAAAGCGCCGGACGGCTTCACGCTGACCATGGATAAAACCAACCACCATCTGCACAAGCCCGTGATGATCGGCGAAGTGGAAGAGAACGGTCAGTTCAACGTGGTGTGGCAGACCGATAAGCCAATCCGCGCTCAGCCCTGGAGCCCGTACATCGCCGGTAATGATAAGAAGCCGGATTATCCGGTGAAATCGACGAAGTAATACGCAAAATGCGCGCTGATGCCCGATCTGGCTCTGTAATGGAGCCAGGGCAAAGGCATCAGCCGCCTGCGGATCTTCTCTGGCAAAGTATGGGAGAGGATGCCGAATGTGATTAACAGCGTTCTTTGCTGGATCGGTCCCCTCTCTCGCTTACGGGAGAGGGTTAGGGTGAGATCACCAACCGCCCCCAAGCCCAACGACATACAGGATCATCATCATGACAATCCGCCGTTATCTTTGCTGTCTGCTGCTGCTCCTGCCGTGGCTCGCCCAGGCGGGCGATGGCGCGGATTTCGCCGCTGCCAGCCGCACTGATCAGGCCAACCTGCTGCAACAGTGGGCGGCCGCACCGCAGGCCAGCCGCTTGCCGCTGCTGCAGGCACTGCGCAACGAAAGCATGGTCATCGACCAAAATAAACAGCCGTTCAGCAAGCAGGATGACAAACTCATCCCGCTGGACAGCGCACAACAGCCGACGGGTGAGACCAAAAAGCTGTTTATGAACAACCGGCTACGCGTGTTAATCGCCAGCGCCCTCGCCGCCCACCAGCTGGTGAGCGAGGATCCCGCGATTCGCCTGCGTGCCGCCCAACAGTTGCAAAACGACGGTGCCGCCGATCAGTTGCCGCTGATCGAACAGCGTCTCGCCGTGGAAAAAGACACTCAGGTTCACGCCGTGCTCGCCATGGCCGCCGCCAATTTGCAACTTGCCAGCCCGGATGCCCGCGTGCGCCTCAAAGCCGTCACACTGCTCGGTGAGTCCAGCGACCCGAATATGCAGGCCAGCCTCGATCGCTTAACGCAGGCCAGCAACGAACCCGATGCGCAGGTGCGCGCCGCGGCCACGGAGAGCCTGCAACAAATCAAACATCGCCTGATGTGGGGCGATCTCTTCGGTCAGGCGTTTACCGGCCTGTCACTCGGCTCGATCCTGCTGCTAGCCGCGCTGGGTCTGGCGATCACTTACGGCCTGCTTGGCGTGATCAACATGGCGCACGGTGAGATGCTGATGCTCGGTGCGTACGCCACCTGGTTTGTACAAAACTTGTTCCAGCAGTTCGCACCGCAGTGGCTGGCGTGGTATCCGCTGCTGGCGCTGCCTGTGGCATTCCTGATCACCGCGAGCATTGGCATGCTGCTGGAGCGCACCATCATTCGTCATTTATACGGCCGCCCGCTGGAAACCCTGCTCGCCACCTGGGGCATCAGTCTGATGCTGATCCAACTGGTGCGTATGCTGTTTGGCGCACAGAACCTGGAAGTGGCTAACCCAGGCTGGCTGTCTGGCGGCTGGCAAGTGTTGCCTAACCTGGTGCTGCCGTACAACCGTATTGCGGTGATCCTGTTTGTGTTTGCGGTACTCGGCCTGACCTGGCTGCTGCTCAATAAAACGCGTCTGGGCCTGAGCGTGCGCGCCGTGACGCAAAATCGCGCGATGGCCGATTGCTGCGGCGTGCCAACCGGACGCATCGATATGCTGGCGTTTGGTCTGGGCTCTGGCATTGCTGGACTGGGCGGCGTGGCGCTGTCGCAGCTCGGCAACGTCGGCCCGGAACTTGGCCAGGGTTACATCATCGACTCTTTCCTGGTGGTGGTGCTTGGCGGCGTGGGGCAGCTGGCGGGCACCGTGGTAGCGGCCTTCGGCCTGGGCATCCTTAACAAAGTGCTGGAACCGCAGATTGGTGCGGTGCTGGGTAAAATCCTCATCCTCGTGCTGATCGTACTGTTCATTCAGAAACGTCCACAGGGCCTGTTTGCCTTCAAAGGGAGGGTAATAGACTGATGAGCCAACCCCTGACGTTAACGCTGACGCGCAAAGCGCCGCGCCTCAGTATCAGCCTCGGCATCGTGATCTCCTTGCTGCTGCTGGTGCTGCCGTTCTGCGCCCTATTACCCGCCACGCATCCGCTGGCGATCTCTACTTACACGCTGACCTTGATCGGCAAAATCCTCTGCTACGCCATCGTCGCGGTAGCGCTGGATCTGGTATGGGGCTATGCCGGATTGCTGTCTCTTGGACACGGTCTGTTCTTCGCATTAGGCGGCTATGCGATGGGCATGTACCTGATGCGCCAGGCATCGGGCGAGGGCTTACCGGCCTTTATGTCGTTCCTGTCGTGGAATGAGCTGCCGTGGTTCTGGGCCGGCACGCAACATTTTGCCTGGGCGCTGTGTCTGATCATGCTGGTGCCGGGTTTGCTGGCGCTGGTGTTCGGCTACTTCGCCTTCCGCTCAAAAATCAAAGGCGTTTACTTCTCGATCATGACGCAGGCGCTGACCTATGCCGGCATGCTGCTGTTCTTCCGTAATGAAACGGGCTTTGGCGGTAACAACGGTTTTACCGGCTTCACCACCCTGCTCGGCTTTAACGTTACCGCCACCGGCACGCGCATTGGATTGTTCGTCGCCACCGTGCTGCTGTTGTTAATCAGCCTTGGCATTGGCTTCACACTGGCGCGCAGTAAGTTTGGGCGGGTGTTGACGGCGGTACGCGATGCCGAAAACCGCCTGATGTTCGTCGGTTACGACCCTAAAGGCTTCAAGCTGTTTGTCTGGACGCTGTCGGCGGTGTTGTGTGGTCTTGCGGGCGCGCTGTATGTGCCGCAGGTCGGCATTATCAATCCCAGTGAAATGTCGCCGACCAACTCGATTGAGGCGGCTATCTGGGTGGCACTCGGCGGGCGCGGCACCTTAATTGGCCCGCTGTTAGGGGCCGCGATTGTGAACGGGGCCAAAAGCTGGTTCACCGTCGCCTTCCCGGAATATTGGCTGTTCTTCCTCGGCCTGATATTTATCCTCGTCACGCTGTTCCTGCCGCGTGGTGTGATTGGCCTGCTGCGCCGGAGGCGTGATGACTGAGCAACTGTTTACCCAACCCCATCCCGCCGATCGCCATCGCGATCAGAGCGATCCTGTGCTGCAACTGGAGAAGATCAACGTCTCATTTGATGGCTTCCGCGCGCTCACCGATCTGTCGCTGAAGATCGGCGTCGGTGAACTGCGCTGTGTGATCGGCCCCAACGGCGCGGGCAAAACCACGCTGATGGACGTGATCACCGGCAAAACGCGTCCCGATAACGGGCAGGTGATCTATGACCAGGATACCGATCTCACCCGCATGTCGTCGGTGGAGATCGCCCGGGCCGGCATTGGCCGCAAGTTCCAGAAACCCACGGTTTTTGAAGCGCTCACCGTATTCGAAAATCTGGAAATCGCGCTGAAAAACGATAAGTCGGTGTGGGCTAGTTTGCGTGCACGGCTTAACGGCGAACAGCAGGATCGCATCGATGAGTTGCTAAAACTGCTGCGGCTGAGCGGTGAGCGCCAGCGCAAAGCGGGCTTGTTGTCGCACGGTCAGAAGCAGTTTCTTGAAATCGGCATGTTGTTAGTGCAGGACCCGCATCTGCTACTGCTCGACGAACCCGCGGCAGGTATGACCGACGCGGAAACCGAGTACACCGCCGAGCTGTTCCGCAGTCTGGCAGGCAAGCATTCGCTGATGGTGGTGGAACACGACATGGGTTTTGTCGAGACGATTGCCGATCATGTCACGGTACTGCATCAGGGCCAGGTGCTGGCAGAGGGATCGTTACGCGAAGTGCAGGCGAACGATCGGGTCATCGACGTTTATCTGGGGCGCTAAGATGCTGCAAGTATCCGAACTGAATCAATATTATGGCGGCAGCCATATTCTGCGCGGTCTTTCGTTTGAGACGAAACCGGGCGAAATTACCTGCCTGCTGGGCCGCAACGGCGTGGGTAAAACCACGCTGCTGAAATGTCTGATGGGGCTGATTCCGGCGAAATCCGGTGAGATTCGCTGGCAGGATAAGGTGATAAACAGTCGTAAGCCGCACCAGCGTGTACAGGCGGGCATTGCCTATGTGCCGCAGGGCCGTGAAATCTTTCCGCGCCTGACGGTGGAAGAGAATCTGCTGATGGGGCTGGCGCGCTTCCCGGGGTCGCAGGCCAAATCCGTGCCCGAGGAGATTTACGAGTTGTTCCCGGTGCTGCGCGAGATGAAAGCCCGACGCGGCGGCGATCTCTCCGGCGGGCAACAGCAGCAGCTGGCGATCGGTCGGGCGCTGGCTTGCAAGCCACAGCTGTTGATCCTGGATGAGCCCACCGAAGGAATCCAGCCATCAGTGATCAAAGAGATCGGTGCAGTGATCCGCCAGTTAGCCCAGCGCGGTGATATGGCGATCCTGCTGGTTGAGCAGTTTTACGATTTCGCCGCCGAGCTGGCCGATCAGTATCTGGTGATGTCGCGTGGAGAGATCGTACAACGTGGCGCGGGTTCCAATATGGAAGCAGAAGGCGTGCGCGGGTTGGTGGCGATTTAACTTTTAACTGTAGAGTGCACGAAAAGGGCGCCATTGATGGCGCCCTACGACTCAATACCTATCGGTGTAACGGCGTAGTTTGTTGCGCGACGTTACTGAGCCGGCTTCGACTCCAACTGAAATACGCTGATATTCTCCACCAGCGAGCCGACCTGCTGATTCAGCGCGCGTGCCGATTGGGCGGACTGCTGCGACAGCGTGGCGTTCTGCTGGGTGGCGGCATCCATATGCGTCACCGCCAGGTTCACCTGCTCAATACCCACGCTCTGCTCCGCGCTAGCGGATGAGATGTTCTCCATCAGCTCGCACAGCTGCTTCACGCTCTCGACGATCTCCTGCATCGACGAGCCCGCGCCTTTCACCAGCGTGTTGCCCTGTGCAATCAAACTCACCGAACGATCGGTTAAGCCACGGATGTTGCGTGCCGCCGAAGCCGAACGCTGTGCCAGCGCACGCACTTCCGACGCTGCCACCGCAAAGCCACGCCCATCATTCCCAGCGCGTGCCGCTTCGACTGCGGCATTGAGTGCCAGAATATTGGTCTGGAACGCGATGCCATCAATCACCGTCACGATCTCGTTGATCTCACGCGAGAACTGGTGGATCTCGCCCATTGCCACCACCACTTTTTCCACCACCTCGCCGGCGCGCTGGCGGGTATCACGCGCGATATCGCTGGCATGGCGTGCGTTCTCGGCATTGTTTTTCACCACGGAAGTCAGCTGCTCCATTGAAGCTGCGGTCTCTTCCAACGCACTGGCCTGCGCTTCGTTGCGCGCCGACAACTCGCGGCTGCCGTGTGCGACCTGATCGGTGGTATCGGCTATTGCCTCAGTCCCCGAACGCACGCCGGTCACAATACGCGTCAGGTTATGGTTCATATCACGCAGCGCCGCCATCAGCTGTGCGGTTTCATCACGTCCTGAGACCGCAATCCGGGCTCGCAGATCACCTGCCGCCACGGTCTTCGCGACGTTAATTGCCTGCTTCAGCGGACGCGTGATGCTCTGCACCAGCCAGGCCGTAATGCACACACCAACCAGCAAGATACAGCCCATCGCGATCAGCAGCAGCATGCGGGTTTTCTGGTAATGGGCGAGGTTGTTGGCTTCTATCTCCTGATGCATCTGCTGCGCGCGTTTCAGCGTGGCAGCCACCAGATCGTCGATTTGCTGTGTCGGTGCGCGGTCGATACCGGTGACCAGATGGTCAACGCGCGCCGCACTGTTAATATCGCTGATGCTGTAGTTTTCCAGTGCCGCCAGATATTTGCTCTCCAGCCCGGCATGCACCGCGCGCGCCTGTTCAACCGGCGCGACAGGTAAGCCCAGCGCGGTTTGGATCTGACTCAACTCGCTGAGCAGCGCCTGCGTCTGCTGGCTCTCTTTCAAAAACGCCTTTTTGTACTTATCGAAGGTCTCCTGCCCTTGGGTGCCGCGCAACAGGGTATTTTTCCACTCCTGTACCTGTATCTTGAACTGCACCTGCGCACTGCGCGCGGTGTCGATGCTGTCGGCAATCAGGACTTCACGTGCCATCACGTCCTGATTGTTTTCCAGCGCCTGCATATTGACTTGCAGTCCGTGCAGTCCCATCAACAATGTGGCGAGCAACAGCAGCGTGGCGAGAAAACCCAGCCGCTGGCCAATTTTAAACTGATTGAGCTTCATAAATCTGAACCCTGGTAAAGAGCGAGGAGAACCAATGTGACGAATGTCACAGGCGTTATCGTCCAACAGGGCAGTTGGCTTTATAGGATTGGCAAGGATATTGCGTGACAGTTTCGTGAATAGCGAAGCGGTAAAAATTGAGGCGGCGCAAGGGCCGCCAGTGATTACAGAATGCCGGTCTCGACGCTGAAATGTCGCTTCTCGCCGGGTGCCAGCTCAATTAGGGTGCCAGCGCGCTGCGCCGCGTTAAATCCCTCCGGCCGACAGGTGGAAGGCAGCACGTAAGCCGCCACCTGCTGATCGTGATTGTGCAGCAGCCAGCGCGTGGCGTGGGGGAACTGACGGCTATCGAAACGCGTCATCAAGGCATAGCCTTCCGGCGCATGCAGTTCGAACTGCACCTCATGGCCGTACTGCGCCAGATCGTCGGCAAAGAACACGATCTCCGGATCGCACATCTCCGGCTGATCCAACTGCTGCAATGCCTGCGGATCGCGCGCCAGCTGATCGGTATAGGCGGTCCACTGCGGCGTCGGTTTCACGTGCGCCGGGATCGAGGTGCGCAGCTTGAAAGCATCCTGCGGGATCGACTGCTTAAAGCGACCATTGGCCAGCCAGGCGCTGTTCAGATGGCACATGTACTGCAGCGGCATCGGCGCGCCCGCCAGATTGGTGACGTTCATCTCAATCTGCAAGCGCGGCGCGTTAGCGTGCAACCGCACCGCTGGAGAAGCCAGATAGTGATGACCAAAACCTTTCACATATTCGGTTTCCCCTTCCAGAGAAACGCGATCTTGCTCCAGCACCATCCACGCGCTGTCCATACGTGCGCAGGCCATTTCACCGTGCAGCGGATGTTCGTCATCGGGCGCAGGACAGCCGTTCGCCAGCAATCCAGAGTGGAAGGCAAAACAGCCGTAAGTATCGATAATCGAACTGCCCAGCAGCGGCTGTTTAAAGCTGTGCCCCATGGTGAGGGAATGACCATCGAAGGTGGCGTCCCACACCATTTGACCGTAAAACGGCAGCACGATCACCGTGCCACGCTGGTTGCTGATACGCACCGCTTCGACACCCGCCGGATAGCGAAACAACTCGACGTGGAAATAGTCATTGTGCAACAGCGTGCTGGGCGTTTCATGAAACTGTTCACGTTTCAGCGGTAATCGGGTTTTCATGGCATCTCCTCAACCAGACGACCTGCCTGCATCGCCTGATTTTTATGGCGCAGTTCGCCCCAGAAATAGAAACCCACCCACGCAAAGCACAACAGAGACACGCCAAACGCCAGTTGCATCGATCCGAGATGATCAGAGGCGAATCCCTGTATAGCCGGGATAAACGCCGCGCCGACAATCGACATGACAATAAACGCGCCTGCCACTTCGGTGTACTTGTTATCCACCGTGGCCAGCGTGCCCGCGTAAATCGTCGCCCAGCAGGGTCCAAACAGCACACTGACAAACACTGCCGCGTAAACAGCGGTAAAGTTTGGCACAAACATCACCCACGCGAGGGTGATCACGCCGAGTACCGAGTAGGCAATCAGCACTTTTTCCGCACGGAACCGTGTCATCAGGAAGTTGGCGACAAACTTACCGATAAAGAAGCAGATAAAGCTGTAAATCATAAAGTTAGACGCGTGGCGTTCGTTTGTCGCACCCAACGTCAACGCCAGACGGATGGTGAAGGACCACACCGCTACCTGCATGCCGACATACAGGAACTGCGCCACGATGCCGCGTTTAAAGTGGCGATTACCGGCCAGATAGCGGAAGGTTTCGCCCAGCGACGGCAGTGACTTCTCACTCGACGCCGGTTTGCAGCGCGGATAACGGGTAAACAGAAACAGCAGCATCACCACCACTAACACCATCACCAGATATTTATACGGCTCCAGCGTGTGTTCCAGCATGCTCAGGCGGAAGGCATGTGCCTGCTCGGCATTCATGCCCGCCATCTGCGTATGCAGACTTTCGCCGTCCTGGAACACCAGATATTTACCCAGCACGATGCCCATCAGCGCGCCAATCGGATAGAACGTCTGGCTGATGTTAAGACGCAGCGTGGCGTGATCGCGATGGCCTATCATCGAGCTATAGGTATTCGCAGCGGTTTCGAGAAAGCTTAAACCAATGGCGATGGCGAAGATCGCCGCGAGGAACATGGTGTAAGTCGCCATATGTGACGCCGGATAGAACAGCACGCAACCGACGATATACAGCACCAATCCCATCAATATCGCCAGCTTGTAAGTGGCTTTGCGGATCACCAGCGAGGCGGGAATCGCGATCAGGAAGTAGCCACCGTAAAAGGCACTCTGCACCAGCGCACTGGCAAAATCGCTCAGCGCAAATACGCTTTTGAATTGCGTAATCAGGATATCGTTTAAGCTCGCGGCACAACCCCACAATGGGAACAGGCACGAGAGCAAAATGAACTGAAACAGTGGCGTCTTATTCAGATAGCCGTCAGATTGCTGAACAATGTTCTGTTGCATGACTCGACCTCAGTTTAGGTTGAGAAAACGCTGGAAGGTTTCCGCGTCCGGGTAGGAACGTTGCGTGCCGCGTCCAGTGACGCTGCAGGCGGCATAGGCCGAGGCTTGCGCCATCGCCGTGGGAATATCGCCGGTCTTCACCAGCGTGTGCGCAAAGCAGCCGATAAAGGCATCACCGGCACCGCTGGTGTCCACCGCCTTCACTGACGTTGGCGCGACCTGATGCAGCGTGTCGCCTGCCATCCACAGTGAACCGCGCGCACCCAGGGTGATAATCAGGTTTTTGAGGCCGCGCTTGAGCAGCGTCTGGCCTGCACGGATCACCTCATTATCGGTTCCGACCGGCATGCCGGTGAGGATCTCCAGTTCGGTTTCGTTAGGCATAAAAAAGTCGCACTTGCAGGCGTAATTGATATCGAGATTCGCCACTGCCGGCGCCGGGTTGAGGATCACTTTGATGTCGTGCTGACGGGCAAAATCAATCGCGTAATAAACGGTTTCCAGCGGGATTTCGAGTTGCAGGATAATCAGTTGGCACGCTTTCAGCCCCTCGGCCGCCGCATCAATATCGGCCGGTTTGAGCTGCTGGTTGGCGCCTTTGATGATCAGAATGCGGTTCTGCGATTGATCATCAACAAAGATCGGCGCTACGCCGCTGGAAGTGCCCGGCGCGGTGGTGACAAATTGGGTATCGACGCCCTGTTGTTTCAGGTTCGCCACGGTGTTCGGCGCAAACAGATCGTCACCCACTTTGCTCACCATCATCACGCTGCCGCCCATTTTCGCCGCGGCCACCGCCTGATTTGCGCCTTTGCCACCACAGCCGATGGCGAAATCAGGCGCTTCCAGCGTTTCGCCCGCTTTCGGCATCTGATTGGTGTAGGTAATGAGGTCCACCATATTTGACCCAATAACCGCGATATCCATTGTTTACTCCCCGGTGAATTTTTAGCATTTAAATGTTATTTAAATCACACTAGCAGGTATACAAAGTGATCTGTGTGACAAAATTCACATCCTGAGCAGCGTATGAAAACGATCTTTCTGACAGAAAGGCCCGCAACAATGTTATTATTTTAACAAAACAACATCAGCGCCGTTGACGCTTTCAGCGGGGTGTGGGAAGTTTGCGGGGCGATTTCATTACAGGTAAGATTGAAAAACTGCCGGCTAGATAAGTCGCAAATCATTAAAATATGAGAGATTTACCTTGGTTTGTCGGTGGCGCTTCTCTCGCGCCGACGGGTAAAACTTTTCCCCTCAGGATAGCCATAACACAGAGATGCTCATGGAAACCCGGCGCGAAGAACGTATTCACAAGCTGGCGCAAGCACTGAAGCGCACCGATAAGCTGCACCTGAAAGATGCGGCGCAACTGTTGGGCGTCTCAGAGATGACTATTCGTCGCGATCTGACTGAGCCAGCTTCGACGGTGGTCCTGCTCGGGGGCTACATTGTCAGCGATCCGAAAAGCCATGCCGGGCACTATTTCGTCTCCGACCAGCACGGGCAAAACGCTGCACGCAAACAGCGCCTGGCGCAGGCCGCAGCCAGTTTGATCAGCGAAAATGACACGGTGTTTTTCGACTGTGGCACCACCCTGCCTTATATCGTGGATGCAATTCCGGACACGCTGGCGTTCACCGCGATTTGCTGCGCCATGAACACCTTCCTCGCGCTGAAAGAGAAACCCGCCTGTAATGTGATATTGAGTGGCGGCGAGTTTCATGCCGATAACGCGCTGTTTACACCGATTGGCGCGCACTCGATCCTCGACGATCTCTGCCCGACGCTGGCCTTTATCTCAGCCGCGGGGATCGATCCGGAACAGGGCGCAACCTGCTATAACATCAATGAGCTAGCGATGAAACATCACGCCATGCTGCGTTCGCGCACGCGCGTGTTAGTGGCGGACAGCAGCAAATTTGGCAAAGTGCTGCCCGCGCGTATTGGCGAGCTACGCCATTTTGATTTACTGGTGAGTGACAGCGCGCCAGAACCGGCGCTGAAGAGCTGGCTGGCGCAACAGAACATCCCGCTGCGCCTGCCTTAAAATTATGCCTTGCGATCGATCACCGCGTCGCCGTCGCGCAGACGGCGCAAGTTATCGCAGATCCCTTTGATAATTCCCTTCATTGAGACATCGGTGACGCCGCCAATGTGCGGCGTTGCGATCACGTTATAGCGGAACACCGGATCTTGTGGATCGGGTGGTTCCTGCCAGAACACATCCAGCCCGGCTCCAGCCAATTTTTTTGTCTCCAGCGCTGCCAGAAAGGCCTGTTTCTCGATCAGTCCACCGCGTCCCAGGTTGATCAGGAAGCTGTCTGGTTTCATCTGCGCCAACGCATCGGCATTAATGATGTTATGCGTCGCCGCATTGTCAGGCAGACTGAGCACGACAAAATCGGCTTGCTGCAACAGTTCCGGCAACTGCGCCATATTGCCGACCCAGTCGAGTTGATGTTGACGCGCAAAAGCTTCATCCGCTTCACGTTTTACCCCGATCATGCGCATACCAAACGGAGCAAGTCGCTTCGCCAAAGCTTTGCCGATGCCGCCCAGCCCCACCAGTCCCACGGTTTTGCCCATCAGGCCTAAGCCAATGGGTTGACCCAGTCTCTGCTGCGCCAGGCAATCGGCGATCTCATGCTGGCGACGTGCCAGGCCAATCATCATCCAGATCCCCAATTCCGCCACCGAATCGGCATTACCGGAATGGTCGGAGGGAACATTCGCCACCATAATGCCGGCCTTTTTGGCCGCTTCAAGATCGACACCTTCCAGCCCGACACCCGCCTGCTGCACCAGCTTCAGGCGATCGGCCGTGGCGATCAGTCGGGCATCCACCCGGCACATACCAGGAATTAGCGCATCAAAACCGGCCAGACTCTCCGCCGCATGGCCCGCCGAGGCAATAAACTCCATATCCGGTAACGTCTGACGAATGGCCGGAATTAAACCGCCCCAGGCATGTTCATCTGCAGCAATCAGCACTTTCATCGAACCCCCTCCGTTTTCCAGGCAAAAAAGCAGCATAGCGACTGTTGAGTGAGAATCAATCAGTTATCCCCTGTTCAACCCCACTCCAGAAGATTCAACGCCATGCGGCTGTGATTGCCTGGTGAAAACGGCTAAACTTCAGCATCTGAGGTTCCACCATTCACAGACCAGAGGCTCATTACAACGTGGCTCAATTCGTCTATAGCATGCATCGCGTCGGCAAAGTGGTTCCGCCGAAGCGTCACATTCTGAAGAACATCTCTCTTAGCTTCTTCCCTGGCGCCAAAATCGGTGTACTCGGCCTGAACGGCGCGGGTAAATCCACCCTGCTGCGCATCATGGCCGGTATTGATACCGATATCGAAGGGGAAGCACGCCCACAACCGGGCATTAAAGTCGGCTATCTGCCGCAGGAACCCAAACTCAATCCAGAGCACACCGTGCGTGAATCTGTGGAAGAGGCGGTTTCTGAAGTGGTTGGTGCGCTGAAGCGTCTCGACGAAGTGTACGCACTGTATGCCGATCCTGATGCCGATTTCGATAAACTGGCTGCCGAACAAGGTCGTCTGGAAGAAGTGATTCAGGCGCACGATGGCCATAACCTCGACACCCAGCTGAACCGTGCTGCTGATGCGATGCGTCTGCCAGACTGGGATGCCAAAATTGGCAACCTGTCCGGTGGTGAGCGCCGCCGCGTCGCGCTGTGCCGCCTGCTGCTGGAAAAGCCAGACATGCTGCTGCTCGACGAACCGACCAACCACCTGGATGCAGAATCCGTGGCCTGGCTGGAACGTTTCCTGCACGACTTTGAAGGCACCGTGGTGGCGATCACGCACGACCGTTACTTCCTCGATAACGTTGCAGGCTGGATTCTGGAGCTGGACCGCGGTGAAGGTATTCCGTGGGAAGGTAACTACTCTTCCTGGCTGGAGCAGAAAGATCAGCGTCTGGCGCAGGAAGCTTCTTCTGAAGCGGCGCGTCGTAAGTCAATTGAAAAAGAGCTGGAGTGGGTACGTCAGGGCGCGAAAGGCCGTCAGTCTAAGGGCAAAGCCCGTCTGGCGCGTTTCGAAGAGCTGAACAACACCGAATACCAGAAACGTAACGAAACCAACGAATTGTTCATTCCACCAGGTGCGCGCCTCGGCGACAAAGTGCTGGAAGTGACCAACCTGAGCAAATCGTATGGCGATCGCGTACTGATCGACGATCTGACCTTCTCGGTGCCGAAAGGCGCGATTGTTGGCATCATCGGTCCGAACGGCGCGGGTAAATCGACTCTGTTCCGCATGATGTCAGGTCAGGAACAGCCGGATTCCGGCACCATCGAGCTGGGCGAAACCGTCAAGCTGGCCTCTGTGGACCAGTTCCGTGACGCGATGGACAATTCGAAAACCGTGTTTGAAGAAGTGTCAGGTGGTCAGGACATTATGCGCGTCGGCAACGTTGAGATGCCAAGCCGTGCCTATGTCGGCCGCTTCAACTTCAAAGGCACCGATCAGGGCAAACGCGTTGGCGAACTGTCCGGTGGTGAGCGTGGTCGTCTGCACCTCGCGAAACTGCTGCAGGTTGGCGGCAACCTGTTGCTGCTCGATGAACCGACCAACGACCTGGACATCGAAACCCTGCGCGCGCTGGAAAACGCCCTGCTGGAGTTCCCAGGCTGTGCCATGGTGATCTCGCATGACCGTTGGTTCCTCGACCGTATCGCCACCCACATCATCGATTATCAGGATGAAGGTAAGGTGGAGTTCTTCGAAGGTAACTTTACCGAGTACGAAGAGTACAAGAAACGCACCCTCGGCGCTGACGCGCTGGAGCCGAAACGTATCAAGTACAAGCGTATGGCGAAGTAATTGTTATGATGTGAAAAAGGCGCCGATTGGCGCCTTTTTTATTGCTGGAGGGTTAGGCCCCCAGCATCTGCTTCACCAGTTCAACGCAGCGCAGGAAGCGCGTGTCGTAGTCATCCTCTTTGACATGGACGAAGTCGATATTGTTTTCACGCAACATGGTCACCAGCATCGACTGAAACTCGCGACGATCCATTGAGCTGCCCAGGCTGCGCAAACCGTCAGCCACCCACGGCACATTGTTCTCCAGCAAGATCACCAGATCGAAACGGTACTCATCGATCAGCGCCTGCACGAAAGGATGCTCGCGCCCTTCATACTTGAGGCAAAACGCCTGCGTGGTGACAAAATCGGTATCGATAAACGCCACTTTGCTGGCGTATTTCACCGCGAAATCAATGTACTGCGCCTGCCCTAAGGCAATCTTGTCGTAGTCTGAATACTGCAGCGCCATCTCATCGCCACCGAGGTGCGAGAACACATAATCGCGGCCATATTCCCACGCGCTGGTGGTATTGAAGATATTTGCCAGCTTGTTGACCAGCGTCGATTTGCCGCTGGATTCCCCGCCAAGGATCGCCACGGTACGCACAAAGAACGGCTTCACTTCGGTAGGAATGTATTCCCAGTAGCGGAACGGGTCCTGGCGAATCTGCCCACCGCTGATGTTCATAAAGGATCGATTGGGATCGATCACCACCGTCGAAATACCGAGATGCTGTTGATACATCGCCGCATCCGGCTCTTCACTGGTGTAAATGCAATCCGGCTCAATGCCCTGCTCGGAGAGGAATTTCTTTACCCCTTCGCTCCACACATCCCAGCCGTGTGGATAAGGTTCGATCCCCTCTTCATCAAACGAGTGGATGCGGATGTTCTTCTGGTACTTGAAGGTCTGTAACAACCAACGCAGACGATCGCTGACGGTCGGCTGCTGTGACATGGCACTGTTTTCAAACAGCTCACGATCGCGCGGATCGTCATGGCCCATGATGATGTGTAGCTCATCCACCTGGCTGCAGGCGCGCTGGATCAGATAGATGTGGCCGGTGTGCAGTGGGTAGAACTTACCGAACACCACGCCAACGGTTTTGTCACGACGGGGGAATTCCAGCCCGAGAAAACGGTGCAGTGCTTCCAGCTTTTGCGCGCTCGGGCTTTTGATTTTGGCATTCAGCAACTGGCTCAAGTAGCCTTTGGTCATCCCGCTGGCATCTGCAACCTGCTGCAGCGTATGGCCCTGCTGGCGTATGGCGGTTTTCAGGTAGTCGAACGATGACATTTGGTGCCTCCTGCATGGGAAAGAATGGGATGGGGTATGCGCTGGCCCCCACCCCGGCCCTCTCCCGTTTACGTGAGAGGGAAAAGTCTGTGCGGTACGTTTATCAAGATGCGCATGAATGCGCACGCTACAGTGACGGTAAAAGGCAGGGGCGGCAGGTATGCCGCCCGGCGAAATTACAGCTCGTCTAATATCGCCAGCGCATCCGCCAGCTTCTTCGCGCTATACACCTTCATGCCTTCAATCGCTTTCTTCGGTGCATTGCCCGCCGGCACAATCGCACGTTTGAAACCGTGCTTGGCCGCTTCGGATATGCGCTCCTGACCACTTGGCACCGGACGTATCTCCCCCGCCAGCCCCACTTCGCCGAAGATCACCAGATCCTGCGGCAGCGGACGATCGCGCAAGCTTGATACCATTGCCAGCAGCAGCGCAAGATCAGCACTGGTTTCGGTGACTTTCACACCGCCGACCACGTTGACGAACACATCCTGATCCGCCATCTGCAAACCACCATGTCGATGCAGCACTGCCAGCAAAATCGCCAGACGGTTTTGCTCCAGGCCAACAGCGACGCGACGCGGGTTGCCCATCATCGAGTGATCCACCAGCGCCTGAATCTCCACCAGCAGCGGACGCGAACCTTCCCACACCACCATAACCGAACTGCCAGAGGTGACTTCATCTCCACGTGACAGGAAAATGGCGGATGGATTGCTGATTTCACGCATGCCCTGCTCGGTCATGGCGAACACGCCCAATTCGTTCACCGCACCGAAGCGGTTTTTATGACTGCGCAGCGTGCGGAAACGGGAATCGGCATCGCCATCCAGCATCACTGAACAGTCGATGCAGTGCTCCAGCACTTTTGGCCCGGCCAGCGAGCCATCTTTGGTCACGTGGCCGACCATCACAATCGCCACGCCGCGTGTTTTAGCGAAGCGCGTCAGGTAAGCGGCAGTTTCACGCACCTGCGCTACGCTCCCGGGCGAAGACTGGATATCCGCCATGTGCATCACCTGGATGGAGTCGATAACCATCAGTTTCGGCTGCTCCTGCTCGGCGATCAGACAGATCTGCTCGATGCTGGTTTCCGACAACATATTCAGGTTTTCAGTGGGCAATCCCAGACGATGGGCGCGCATCGCGACCTGTTGCAGTGACTCTTCGCCAGTGACGTACAGGGTTTTCATCCCTTCGGACAGCTTGCACATCACCTGCAACAGCAGCGTCGATTTACCGGCTCCCGGATTACCTCCGATCAAAATCGCACTGCCTGGCACTACGCCGCCCCCCAACACGCGATCAAACTCTTTGAAGCTGGTGGAGAAACGCGGCACGGCTTCGAGGCTGATTTCGGACAGCTTCTGCACCCGACTGGGCCCCGCGCTGCCGGCATAGCCACTCAGGCGATCGTTACGCGCTGCCGTAGGCGAGGCGGCAATACGCACCTCGGTGATGGTGTTCCACGCGTTGCAGGCGCTGCATTGCCCCTGCCAGCGTGGATAATCTGCGCCACACTCGTTACAAACGAAGGCGCGTTTTGCCGCTTTGGCCAAATCAAATCCTCAGTTAACGCTCTTCGTGAATCAGGCTGCCGGTCAGAATGCAGAACACACCCATCAGATCGGCATGGCGGATAATGATCGACGCCTGCTCATTCACTTTCGGTTTAGCATGGTAAGCAATACCCAATCCCGCCGCCTTAATCATCGGCAGATCGTTGGCGCCATCGCCAATCGC
The DNA here is from genome assembly GCF_030053335.1 of Pantoea sp. EABMAA-21. Taxonomy (NCBI): domain Bacteria; kingdom Pseudomonadati; phylum Pseudomonadota; class Gammaproteobacteria; order Enterobacterales; family Erwiniaceae; genus Pantoea; species Pantoea sp. EABMAA-21. Next base: position 5,921 of record NZ_JASGBX010000009.1, on the reverse strand, counting down.
AACCGTTTGTTCTGGCGCGATTTCATGACGTTCAGCGAGATTCTTCAGGGTATCGGCTTTAAATTGGGCATCCACAATCTGCCCCAGCACTTCGCCCGTCAGCTTACCATCGCGCATTTCCAGCTCATTGGCGACGGCCGCAGCCAGATGCAATGTCTGACGCAAATGGTCGGCGTAGTAAGTGAAGCCGCCGGAGGCAATCGCCACCTGCCAGCCCAGCGCCTGCAGTTTATGCACCAGCGTGGTCAGGCCTGGCATCAGTGGCAGCGTATCGCGTACCTGCTTAAGGATGTTGGCATCAGCGCCCGCCAGTTTTGCCACGCGCTCACGCAGGCTGGCTTTGAAGTCCAGCTCACCGCGCATCGCGCGTTCGGTGACTTCTGACACCTGCTCGCCGCAGCCCGCCAGTTTGGCGATCTCATCGATGCATTCGATCTGAATCGCGGTGGAATCCATATCCATCACCAGCAATCCTGGGGTTTTCAGATGCGGGATCTTGCCAAGCGGCGCCACATCAAATCCCACATCGTGCGCCAGTTTGGTCGCACGGGGCGTCAGCGAACCGGCCAGACGAACCACATGATACTCATCGACATTCCAGGCACTGACGATCACCATCGCCGCACCCAGCAGATGCTGATAATCGGTCAGTTTTTGTTTATCGAGTCCGCGCCCATACAGCAACCAGCCAGTCCGACCGGCACGGTAATCCAGCGGCATCACTTCATCACCGCTGAGAGAAAGGGGTAGACCCGGCCAGAGTGAAACATCGGCGGGCAGATCGCACCAGGTAAGACGATTTGGCATTACAGCTCCTGTAGGGACAACAAAACCACGCAAGAGGCTACCTTGTCTGCGCGGGTTCTGGCAACATAATTGCCAGCCTTTCTGCTGTTACGTCACACGGGTTTCTGATGGTTAAAACCGCACTGAAATTTCGCCTGCATCGCACGGTGATTGTTCTTATCTCGCTGGCCCTGTTAGTGGTGCTGATGCAAGGGGCATCCTGGTTCAGTCTCGGCCACCAAATGGCACGCTCTGAGCAGGTGGAAGAACTCGCGCATACGCTGACGCGCCAGGTGGCATTTAGCCTCAAACCGCTGATGGACAACAGCGACGACAACCGTACGCAAATCGAAGCCATCCTTAATCAGATGACCGATAACAGCCGCATTCTGGATGCCTCGGTGTATGCCGACGACGGCAGCCTGGTGGCGCACAGCGGCGAAAGCATTAACGTGCGCGATCGTCTGGCGCTGGATGGTAAACGTGCCGGCAGCTACTTCAACCATCAAATCGTGCAGCCGCTGGAAGGCAAAGAGGGGCCACAGGGATTCCTGCGCGTGACGCTGGATACCCACGTGCTGGTCACCGAATCACGCCAGGTGGACAACACCACCAACATTTTGCGGTTGATGATGCTGCTGGCGCTGGCGATTGGCATCATCCTGACACGCACCCTGCTGCGCGACCGCCGTACCCGCTGGCAGCAATCACCGTTCCTGCTCACCGCCAGCCGCGCGGTAAAAGAGGATAAGGAACGAGAGGAAGAAGAAGCGGCCACTAACTCAGAAAATGAAAAAAGCCTTTAAGCCATTTTGCGGATGGTCTCATCCAGCGTATCCAACTGCTGCCATGCTTGCGTGGCGATACGCTGGAAGTTGGCGCTGAACGTTTCGTCATCCGCAATCGCCTGCCAGTAGGTTTTCGCCATAGTGCTGGCAGCACGCCACACCTCACCTGGTAATGAAAAATCCAGCGTTAATGACAGTTCATCACGCATATGCCCCTGCGCGTTCGGTGCCAGTGCCATAGGCAGCATGTCGTAGGCTGGCGTCAGACTGAATTTTTCCTGGTCGGTGAAGAAAGACAAATTCCCTGCGTGCATATCACTGTTACCAATCAGGCGACCAAATGCCCATTGCAAGGTGCCACGCTGTAGGGTGACATCATCAATGCGCTGCTGATGGTGCAGTTCACGCAGCGCGGCAGGCCAGTGTTGTTGATGACCAACAAACTCTGCGCTGACGGCCTCAAGTGAACTCATCTCACGTCGACCACGCTCACCGATGCGATCAAAACGCTGCACTTCGAGAAATAACTGCTCTGCACCTTCAATCAACTGGCTCTGCGCCGCGGCCACGCCTGTAGCATGCAAATGCTTTAATGCCAGATGTTCCGCACGTAGCAAATCGCGCCAGCGCTGCGCATTATCACTGTGGCGCGCCACAGTGAATTTCACCAGACAGTGACGATCGCCATTGTCTGTCGCGGCATAACAGAGGAATTTAGGTTGCTCGCCCCCCGCTGATGACCCGGGCTCATCCCCACTCAGCGCATGATGTGCTCGCTGCGGATACGTTAACGTTTTCTCTTTTTCGCTGATGGCGTGCGGTGCTTCCTGCTCTAACCAACGCTGATAGGTGCGTTCACCGATGATGAACGCGCCCGGCATATCGACACCACCGCTTGCCAACGCCATTAAGCACTGATCATCACTCCACAGGCGAATGTCATCATTCAATCCTAATGGGTGGGCATTCTCTCTACCCCACTGACGACCGATAAAGCCCTGCGGGCGCATATCCTGTAAAAACCACGGCAACCCTTCGAAAAAGTGGCCTCGGCCCTGCTCATCCTGATGCAGGCAACTGCCCTGCGGCCAGGTGGGTAACAAAGCACTCGCGGGCTGCGCCTGGCCTTGTGCAGAAATGCGATACAGTGGGAAGCGGCTTTCGCCGCGAATCGGACGGAGCAAGGCATAACGCGTCGCGCGGGCTTTGCCCCATTTCACGATTTGGGGCTGTTGTCGTAATTGCCGCGACAACGTCGCCTGACTAATGCCAGAGCGTTGCAGTAAATCGGCTGCACTGAGCGGCCCCGCTAGCAGCAAACTTTGCAGATCGGCCATTGTCGTTCACCCTATCAGCGTCTGATGAATAGATTTGTGAATAGATTTATGCATAGATTTTATCATAAAATAAGCCCGCACAGCGGGCTTCTTCGAATCATCACAACATTAACGGTGAATAGATACTTTTAGCGTTGTGTCAGCAACGCCTGCAGCTCAGCCAGGGTCTTCACCTGCCAGGTCGGTTTGATATGTTCCGGCAACGGGCGTGTGCCGTGATCGATCCAGCAGGTTTTTAGCCCGGCATTCATCCCACCCAGAATGTCAGACTCAGGTGTATCACCGACCATCAACACCCGGCTGCGATCCGGGTTGCCAAGCAACGCCAGCGTGTGGTCGAAAATCGCCACATCCGGTTTCGGTACGCCGACCTGCTCAGAAATCACCAGCTCATCAAAGAACTCGCGGAATCCGGTACGTTCCAGACGTGCTTGCTGCAAAGCGGTGAAGCCGTTGGTAATGATGGCGATCTTCACCTTTCCCTTCAGCGCATTGAGCAACTCAGCAGCACCGTCGAGAGGCAGGCAAATATCTGCCATCGCACTGAGGAAATCACTGTTCAGCACTTCAGGCGCGACGCTGAGTTTCTCACCCCACAGGGTGAAACGACGTGTTTGCAGCTGCAAGGCTGAAATGGTGCCGTTTTGATAATCGACCCACAGCGGTTTGTTGATCGCCTGATAATCGGCGTAATCCTGATCGCTGAAGTGCACGTCATAGCTGGCAAACATGCGCTGTAAACCGGCGTAAGCGTCAAAATGAAAAAGTGTGTCATCCGCATCAAACAGGATGCAGTCCCAGTCGTTTAACATAGTGTCCCTTTTTAGAGAGTGAGCGCCATGATAATGGCATCTTCACGACCGTTGGCGGTGGGATAGTAATTGGGGCGTACGCTGACCTGATGGAAATCCAGTTGCTCATACAGCGCAATCGCCGGGTGATTCGAGGCTCGCACCTCTAGCCACAGCGTCATGACATCGCGCTTTTCCAGCTCAGCAATCAAATGTTGCAGCAGCTGGCGCGCATAACCACGGCGCTGAAAATCGGGATCGACCGCAATGTTGAACAGCGAGGCTTCATCCAGCACCACTTGCGTAATGGCGAACCCTGCCAGTTTACCTTCGGCTTCCAGACGATAATTCACAAAACGTTCGCCCTGATTACTGGCAAACGTCTGCTCGCTCCACGGAAAAGCGTGGCTGCGACGTTCAATGGCCAGCAGCTGCGGCTGGTCTTCAGGGGTGACTAAAGAGATGGCTGTCATGGTTACACATCTGTTGCCACAGGGCGCGTTTTGCCGCACCACTGCTGATTAATTCGTTGAAAACGGCGGTGGAAAAGGTGATGCCGTTAAAGGTGTATTCACTCTCGACGCCCAGCAACCAACCGGCACAATCCACCTGCTCAGGCAGCATCGGCAGCTGTTCCGGCGTCAGCGTCATCACCTGCGAAGGCTGAATATTCAGGGCATGCAGGACATCGCGAATTAAGGGTTCCTGCAGCGCGGGGGCATGTTCAGCCACCATCACCAGGCGGGTGTCCGGGGCCAGCGTCACGGCAATTTCGCCCTGCAGCACGCGCGGACGCCGCAATTGATACTGCGTAATCCCCATTTGCTGTAGAAGCCAGTCGCGCCTTGTGCTCATGCTATTACCCGTTATGCTGCCAGAATGCGACGCTATGCTAGCAAACCCATCGAACATGCGCCAACAAAGCACTATAATCCCCGCTCTGATTTAACAGGAGCGTTCCATGTCTGCTTTTACCCCGGCCAGCGAAGTCATTCTGCGCCACAGTGATGAATTTACCGCCCGCCATGTTTTGTTTGCTGGCGACCTGCAGGATGACCTGCCCGCCCAGCTGGAAACCGCATCAACGCGCGTGCACACCCAGCAGTACCATCACTGGCAGAACCTGAGCCGTCGCCTCGGTGAACGTGCGGTTTACAGCATGGTGGCCACTGCCGCCGATGTTGAAGGCTGCGATACGTTGGTTTATTTCTGGACGAAGAACAAGCCAGAAGCGCAGTTCCAGCTGCAAAACCTGCTGTCGCTGATGCCGGTCGGCTGCGATATCTTTGTGGTCGGTGAAAACCGCAGCGGCGTGCGCAGTGCAGAAGGCATGCTGGAAGACTGGACGAAACTGGAAAAAGTCGACAGTGCACGTCGTTGCGGTCTCTATCATGGTCGTCTGGATACACAGCCAACCTTTGATGCCAGCAGCTACGGCAATAGTTACATGATCGAGCACCTCACCATCCACACGCTGCCGGGTGTATTCAGCCGCGATGGTCTGGATATCGGTAGCGATCTGCTGCTCTCCACGCTGGAGCCGCACTTCCGTGGCAAAGTGCTGGATATCGGCTGCGGCAGCGGCGTGCTGGCCACCGTGATGGCACAAATCTCCCCGCGCGTGCGGTTGTGGCTCTGTGATGTGCATGCCGCAGCGATTGAAGCCAGTAAGCTGACGCTGGCCGCCAACGAACTGGAAGGGGAAGTGTTCGCCAGTAACGTCTTCTCGGATGTCACAGGCCGTTTCGATATGATCATCTCTAATCCACCGTTCCATGACGGCCTGCAAACCAGCCTCGATGCGGCCAACACGCTGATTCGTGGTGCCTTGAAGCATCTGAACAGCGGCGGTGAACTGCGTATTGTGGCTAACGCCTTCCTACCCTATCCGCAGATTCTGGATGAGACCTTCGGTAACCACGAAGTGCTGGCGCAGACCGGACGCTTTAAAGTCTACCGTGCCGTCTACGGACGCGGCGCCAAAGCGCGTAAATAACCCATTTTGCGCTTCCCGACGGTGAAAATGTTGTTTTTTGCAGCAATCGTTTCATCGTCGTGAAATATGTATTGACGCAAAGAGTAAAATCTCTAGAATGCGCCTCCGTGGTTAGCAATACTTTAGAGTGTTGCAGGGTACGCGACGGTGGCGGAATTGGTAGACGCGCTAGCTTCAGGTGTTAGTGTCCTTACGGACGTGAGGGTTCAAGTCCCTCCCTTCG